>CAIZMV010000034.1 GCA_903934195.1 uncultured Acidimicrobiaceae bacterium
GACGGATTGGCAGCTGCTTGACTGCCGGTTGAGGCCACGGTTGAAATCGCTATTGCTGTTGCTACTGCAACACCAACGCGACGCAATACACGTGAGCGCATTGAGTGAGTTTGTGTCATAAGAATTACCCCTAAAACTGTCAGCACCCGTTTGGTGTGACATCAGTCAAGGTAGTGCGCAAAACGCTGTGTCTGTTGTCATGTGACATAAGACCAAGAAGTGAAATTGTGTTACGTGTTGTAAACAAATTTGTGTGTAACAAGCAAATGTTTTTCACAATCGATTGTGAAAAATCATTTTACATTTGCGTGAAGATATGTACTTTAATTGCGCCAGCTTGTCTGTCGTTTGCAACTGCAAACGCTTGAACAGATTCTTCAAGTAAGAAACGATGTGTAACAAGCGTTGTAATGAGTTCGGGATGACGAACAAGCATGTCGACTGCGTCTACAAAATCATTCTGTTCATGATTGTGGCTATAGAAGATTGACGGCACGAGAGAGATCTCTTTTAACATCATCTGGTTTTTGAGTTGGATGCTTCCCCAAACCATTCCAAACTCAATTACGTCTCCGCGTGGGCGTGTCGCATTGAAACAAGTGTCGAGCGATTCTTGGGTGCACACAGCATCGAATGAAACGTCATAGTTGGTACCTGGCTTTGACACTGCGTTCACCCCGAGCTTCTGTGCAGCATCAAATTGGTGAGGGTGGCGACACACAATGTCTACGTTGATGCCTCTGTCGGCAAGAACAGCTGCAGTAAGTAGGCCAATGGAGCCAGAGCCCACGACTAGAGCTGACATGCCAGAAGCGAGGCGAACTCTGTTGATGCCATGGACTACCACAGCAAGAGGTTCAACAAGACCGACTGCGGCCGGGTCGGTGCCGCCGGGTACCGGAACCAGGCGTGAAGACTCCACCCGGACGAATTCGGCAAGGCCCCCGTTAATTGAAGTGCCGTGTAGGGATGCTGCAGCTTGGTGGCAGGTGTGAGGGAAGCCAGAAGTGCATTGCGCGCAGGAGCCGCATTCCCCAGTTGGTCGAACTGCAACCAGTTGGCCGTCGGAAGTGAAACCACCAAACTCGTGGCCGAGAATGACCCCGGAGAGCCCAGATGAAATCAGGTGCAGATCGGATCCGCAAATACCGGCGGATGAAACGGTGATGAGTTCACCATCCCCGGATGGTTCATCTTGGTCTGTAACAAAGACTGAGCCTGACGAGGACATAACTGCGCGCATGGGCAAATTGTACTACTCAGTTATTAGCCGGTGGTTGTTGTCGTTGGCGCGATTGTTGAAGTTGAGGTAGTCGAAGTAGTTGATGACGTACTTGTTGTTGTGCTCGCGTTGACGATGTAGGAACCAAATGAAGAAATTGCAGGCACGAGAAATTTGCTTCGGGTCTTGTAGCCAGAAACTGTGAGATGCACGCCGTCAACAATGAATCGACTCTTTGATTGAGGAGTGAATGCCGTATTCCAGTCGGCAATGCTTAGGTTCGGATAACGCTGCTTCGCTAAACGAAGTTCACGATTGAATCGAACTCCACGTGCACGCCAATCGCTACGGCCTGTTTGAGAGAACTCCAAGTTGACCCACAACACGGGCAACCCACGCGTCTTTTGCATGACCGTGTCAATTACCCAACGCGGGTACCACGCCTCTGGTTTGGAAATCATGTCATTGGTGCCGAGGGCAACAACGATGGCAGTGGTTGAAGAAGTGATTGTCTTTTTAATGACAGTTGCACCTAGTGATGCCTTGCGACCATCCTTTGCGTCCAAGACAACGTTGGTCCAAGTGCCAAGGGCGCTCACCTTTGTCGATAGAGAACCAAATGCTTCGGTGCCTACTGTGAGGCTGTCGCCAACTACAAGCAATGTTCCTTGACCGTTGGCCCCGATAGCGATTGAACGTCCATCCACGGGGTCTGGGCTCTGTATTAGTAATAGTCCGATCACGGCAAATATGGCTGCGGCGAAACCCCGGGCGCGAGCCAAAGATGATGAGGACATGGAATGCACCCTTCCATTGTGGCAAGGTTGTCAGATGTTCCGCCGTCACTTTTTGACCTATTTGGCTCTGTCCACGATGGCAATCGCTCAGCCTTTGCTGGATTTGTATGGGAAGAATACGACTGTCTTTTCGGCGGCAAAGTTGTCGCCACTTGAAGTCTTGGTGTTTCTGCTCCTAGTTGGCCTAGCCCCAGCGTTTATGTGTATTGGTCTTGACAGATTCTCTGCACTGTTTGGCCCAAAGGTAAATGAAGCAACCCGTCTATGTCTGATTAGTGGATTGTCTTTACTGCTGGGCTTGGCGGTAGCCAGATGGCTAGATGTAAATAGGAATATTCCGTCGATTTCAATTGGTCTTTTGTTTGCACTCGTGATTCCGTTTGCATTCGACCGATCCAAACCGGTTCGTGAATGGTCGCGTTGGCTTTCACTGCTGGCTGTTGCTGTTATCGGGAGTGCCGTTATTGCAATGCAGCCGGTGTTGCTTGAATCAAATGGACCTGAATCCGATGCGATCGTTGGGAATAAAGACATCACCGTTCTTCAGGTGATATTCGATGAGTTTCCTTTGTATTCACTTCTTGACAGCGATGGTCAAATCAATTCAGAGCGTTTCCCTGGGTTTGCCGAATTGGCAAAGGGTTCCACGTGGTACCGCAACGCTGTAGCCGAGTCGAACTTTACGCACCAAGCAGTGCCTGCGGTGCTTGCGTCCCAAGTGCCGGATCAAGTTGGTGGTCCTTTTCTTGCTCAATACCCTAAGAACATCTTCACGCTATTTGCAGGCGCCTCGGATGTCGGAGGAATTGAACCGGTAACTAGTTTGTGTCCACATTCAGTGTGTGGCGGAAAAGCGGGCGCTACGGCATCATTTAGCGCAGGCCGATTACAAACCTTTCTACGAGATGCTGCGTATGTATACGGCCAACGCGTGTTCCCGCCAGTGTTGCGAAAGTATGTTCCCTCCATTGAAGGTACGTGGGGCGGTTTCGGAGCCGTAGCTAATGAGTTCAAGGATCAGTTCGCTGTAGGCGCACTTTCGCAAGTAGATGCAATTGAACGTGGAGTAGACATCGTGTCAAAGTCCACGAGTCCACGAGTACAAGTGGTGCATTCATTGTTGCCCCATGCGCCATGGCGAATCACTCCAGACCTTCGAGTCGATGAACTGTCTCCAACAATCTCAACACAGAATCCTGACGACGAAGAAGTGATTCGGGATATGTATCAGACCTTCTTGTATCAAGTCGGGGCTGCTGACCAAGTGATCACGAATCTGATAGCGAAACTAAAGCAGTCAGGCAAATGGGACTCAACACTCTTGGTGGTAACTGCTGACCATGGCATCTCTTTTATACCCACAATGCCGCAGCGGCACACTGATTTCACCTACCCCGAACAAGTCGCAGATATTTACAGAATTCCTACCTTTGTTAAGTACCCGAATCAGAAGGCGGGCGTTGCCAGCGATTGCGCCATCACTAACTTGGATCTATTGCCAACCATTATTGATGTCACTCAAACGAAGAGTTCTTGGACGTTTGCCGGGATGTCTCTTGCGAATGAATGTCCAACGGAAAGAACTCGCACCATTGTTTCGGCCACGGGTGAGTCGGCTGTACTTTCTGGCGGTTTCGAAGAAGTTCGTGAGCGAGCAGCGCACTACGCGCAGATTGTTTCCAATGTCGGTTCTATTCGTAAGGTCGCAGCCGTTGGCGAAAGTGCATCACTTATTGGCACCCGAATTGGTGACCACACTGTGGATAGTCGAATCTCTAGCTGGACCGCTAAGCAGAAGCGACTGTTTCAGAATGTGTCAGGTAAGCGAGGGGCAACTATTCCAGGAATGATTACAGGCAAAGTAACTCTGTCTCAGTCACTAGAGGACGGCACTGAGGGAATCATCACGGTCGACGGAGTTGCTGCGGGGGTCATCGGGGAATTGTCCGGTGCACGTTCAGTCGTCACATTTGCTTCTGTACTTGATTACACGCTGCTTACGCCTGGGCCTCACACCATTGAGTTGTTCATCAGGAATCCTGATGGAACCATAACTTCAGTGGGCGCACCGAGTTAATTGCGTCCGGTGATTTCTCGCCAATGATTCGGATCTTCTAAGAACTTGACGACGCGTGGAACGTCGTCGACATGAACGGGACGACTGAACAAATATCCCTGAGCTCTGTGGCATTCAAGAGATAACAGTTGGTGTAGTTGTTCGGTGTTTTCTACGCCTTCTGCAACTATCTCAGCGCCCATTGCTGTAGCCATTGCAATAATCGTTCTTACTATGTTCTGCGTTGCCGCCTCAGCTACCACGTCATTGACAAATGCTCTGTCAATCTTGATGCATTGAATTGGGAAGCGTTGAAGAAGAGAGAGTGAGGAATAGCCAGTTCCGAAGTCGTCAATTGCAATGCGTACACCGAGGCCATGCAGTCGGTGCAGGGCCGCAAGGGCTTGGGTAGGTTCAGTAATCATCACGCTTTCGGTCACCTCAAGCCACAGTTGACCGGCGGGAATGCCAGAGGATGCGAGCGCCTCGGTGACGACTGTGACAAATTGCGGATCATGAAGTTGGCGTACTGAGACGTTGACGCTCATTGTTGTGCTTGGCGAACAGTGGCCAGCATCTATCCAGGATCGAAGTTGAGTGAGCGCATCGTTGATGGCCCACGAGCCAAGGGGGACAATGATGCCGGTTTCTTCTGCAATGGGGATGAATTCGTCCGGAGAAACAACTTGGGCTTGACCGCGATCCCAACGCATCAAAGCTTCGAAACCAACAACGAGTCCCAAATCAATGTCAACTATCGGTTGATGTACCAGGTGTAATTCATTTCGCTCTAAGGCTCGGTACAAGGCGGTTTCGACATCGAGTCGCTTAGTCACGTTGTCGAGCATTGAGTCATCGAAGAGAGCTATGCAGTTCCTGCCAGCATTTTTTGCGCGGTACATGGCTGTATCGGCATGTCGCATTAGTTCGTTGGCGGATAACTCGACAGATGTAGGGGCATAGGCGACACCGATGCTTGCTGTTACAAACATGTCGCCGTCTCTTGTCTTGATCGGGCTGCGAAGTGAATCGAGTACTTGTTCTGCCAACAAAACCGATTGAGTCACAGTCTCGGTTGTTGCGTCTAAGACCACGAATTCATCTCCGGCAATTCGTGCGACTGTCGCATGGGCGGGCACTGCCGATGTAAGTCGACGCGAAACCTCTGTTAACACATCGTCTCCGATTGAGTGACCGAGGCTGTCGTTGATATTTTTGAATCTGTCAACATCAATGAAGAGCACTGTGGGTTGGACGTGTGTTTTCCAAGAAGATCTCATTGCTGTTTCGATGTGTTGAAGCATGAGTACTCGGTTTGGCAATCCGGTGAGCGAATCCGTTAGTGCATTTCGAACAAGTTGGTCTTGTGTGGTGGCATTCAAGCGGACTGACTGCACGACTCGTGACATCACTACTGCAACAAGAATGCACACTGTAATGGTTCGAACAGTTGTGTCTTGTGTGTTGGCTGGTTTGTCGATTGCAAGAACAATGATGGGTGCAACAAGTGATGAAGTGGTGGTTAGGAGGCGCGTCATGAGCGCCGGCACGACCGTGTGGGAACCAGTTGCTGCAATATGACGAATAGCAGGGTGAGCGAACCCTGCGCCCGCTAACGCAATCGCCATCAGCAATGGTGCGTCAAGCGTGGCTGCCGAGAATGAGACGTCTCCACGAAACACGACAGCGCGCAAAATGAGGCCCGACAATGTAAGCGCAATGGCTATGCCAACAAATGCATTGGCAGGCGAGGGCACGGTCTGTGAAAAAAGCAGTGTGGCCAACAGAAAGAGAACGATCATTGCAACGCCAAGAGTGATGCTTCGAATTGTTGTGAATGTCGCAGAGTTGCCCGTTGCCCCCAGTGATGGCTGAACGAGATACACCCACACAACGAGCCAGGCTCCGATACCAACAATGAGTCCGTCGGCAAGAACATTTCCGGCTTGACCAATAAGGCGCCGCCGAATGATGAACACAAGACCGAGCACAATGAGAACCTGTGACGCGAGGAAAAGAGATTCTGGAACTAGCGAGTGCGGTGTATCCGCGTTGTCTTCAATGACTCGAGCGGCAATAAGGACTAGGCCTGTGATAGCCGTGATGAGGGAGACAGGAACAGGTGCTTTGTTGGTGGTAGCCCCGATGGCATAGCCGAGCAATGCGATTGCCATACAAACAACTGCGGGAACACTGCTGAAATTCTCAGCAATCAGAGCATGTGCTGCGCCGAGGCCTATGGCTGCGATTGCAAAGACCCAGGCAGTGGCTGAGAGGGCTTTACGTGTCACTTTGTCTCGAAATCTGCATGTGGTGACCGCCCAATCGAACCCAAATGACGGTACTACGAGTGGGGTTCACGGAAGGGGAGCCTGTATCTCAGTGTCAGAAAGATAGTCTGAAGGCACATGACCACCGTTGCTCCCACCGTCACGGTCGTTGTACCAGGCGCCCATCTCATGGCTGAATTGCTTGGACAACGCGATGAACTATTGCGCCGAGTCGAAGATGCATTCCCCGATGTCGCAGTAGTGGTGAGAGGCAACGAGATTGGTTGCTCGGGTCCTCGAGCCCACCAAGTTGGTCGTTTGTTCGAAGAGATGGTTCTTCTCCTCCAAAGTGGCGAGCGACTCGATCAGTCGGTAATGGATCGCAGCATTGTGATGGTTCGTGCCGAACAACGTCCGAGCAGCGTTTTGACCGATGACATTTTGAAAGGCTCGAGAGGACGCATGGTGCGCCCAAAGACTGCTGGTCAGAAACGGTATGTCGATGCCATTCGGGAAAACACCATCACCTTCGGTGTTGGGCCAGCGGGAACAGGAAAGAGTTGGCTTGCCGTAGCAATGGCTGTGCAGGCTCTTCATGCCCGACAAGTTCAACGAATTGTGCTGACAAGACCGGCTGTAGAAGCTGGAGAGCGTCTTGGCTTCTTGCCAGGAGACTTGATGGCAAAGATTGATCCGTACCTTCGGCCTCTATATGACGCTCTCTACGACATGATGGACCCTGAAGCAGCAGTGAAATTGATCGAGCGTCAAACAATTGAAGTTGCTCCACTCGCGTTTATGCGAGGAAGAACACTGAATAATTCTTTCATCATTCTCGACGAAGCTCAGAACACAACTCCGGAACAAATGAAGATGCTGTTGACAAGAGTGGGATTCGGCTCAAAGGTTGTCATCACAGGCGATGTTTCACAGATAGATGTTCCAGACGGACGTAGCGGATTAGTTGGCCTAGAGAAAAAACTGGGGCATATCGATTCACTGGCATTTGTGTATCTAGACGGTTCTGATGTGGTTCGCCATCGAATCGTTGCTGACATTGTTGCCGCGTACGAGCGATTTACTAATGCTGAGGCGCGGCGAAGTTCAGCGCGTAAGGCTGCCCGTGATGACTGAGTCTCGACCGAGAATTCATGTGCCTCGTCGCGCAGGTGGTGATGGAGTTCCTGAAGTGTTCTGTTCGGACGAACAATCTGGAAGCACGATTGATCTTGCACGCTGGCGCCAACTAGCGATTTCTGCACTTCTGCACGAAGGGGTGCACGGAGCATGTGAGTTGTCAGTGTTTTTCGTAGACGAACCAACAATGGCAGACCTGAACAAGGAACACATGGGCAAGGTTGGCCCTACTGATGTCTTGGCTTTCCCCTTAGATGCGGCCGACATGATTGAACAACAGGGTCCTGGTGCTCTCACGCGCGGACCAGCTAGACCGCATCCGGACAATGATGACGTGCCGACACTATTAGGAGATGTTGTTCTTTGCCCCGTTGTGGCTGAGCGCCAGGCTCCAACGCATGCTGGGACTTTTGACGATGAAGTTGCACTACTTTTGGTGCATGGAATCTTGCATGTCCTTGGTTTTGATCATCATGACGAAGAGACAAAGACGGTCATGCGGGCTCGAGAGTTGGCAATCTTGACCGAACATCATTGGGCGGGTCCTGCACCTGTCGAATTCAGACAGGAACAAGACGAATGATCGCAACTTCTCCAACCACAGTCGATTGGTGGATGCTGATCGGAATTCTGATTCTTTTAGGAATTTTGATGGTTCTTTCAATTGCGGAGATGGGTCTTTCGCGCGTGTCGAAGCCGAAGGCTCAGGCATTGGCTGATTCCGGTGCCCGCGGTGGTTCAGCACTCCTTGGCTTGGTTACTCATCCCGAGCGGTGGGTAAATCCGTTGTTGTTGTCTGTGAACGTGTGCCAAACGGTTCAGGCAACCTTGACCGGAGTAGTAGCAGGACGATTGTTTGGGCCCGCCGGAGTGGCCATAGGTGTTGTCCTCAACGTTGTTGTGTTCTTTGTCTTTGCAGAAGCAGTACCAAAGACGTATGCGATTTTGCATTCTGACAGGGCTGCTTTGTCGACATCTCGTTTGATTTCTCTTCTGGTGGGTTTTTATCCGTTGACAAAAATTTCCCAAGGTCTTATCGGGTTGACGAACATCGTTGTAAAGGGCAAGGGGCTGGAACAGGGGCCATTCATTGGAGAACAAGAATTCCTAGGCATGGTGGAAGCTGCTGTTGAAGATGAAGTAATCGAACATGAAGAACGTGCCTTGATCGAATCCATTATTGAATTCGGAGACACGATTGTGCGCGAGATTATGCGTCCTCGCCCTGACATTGTGAGTGTTGATTCTGGTGAAACGCTCGACATGGCCTTGGATGAGGCATTTGAACACGGCGTTAGTCGATTGCCAGTGATGCGAAATGACGAAGAAGATAACGAAGATGTTCTTGGAATTGTGTACGCGAAGGACATCATGAAGGCGGTTCGTTCCGGACTCGGGTCTGACCCAGTTGATTCGCTTGTCCGCACTGCTGTCGTTATTCCTGAGAACAAGCCAGTTGCGAAACTGATGCGTGAGATGCAACGCGATCACTTCCATATGGCCATCGTTGCTGACGAGTACGGCAGCATTACTGGTCTAGTTACGCTAGAAGATTGTCTTGAAGAACTGGTAGGTGAAATCGTGGACGAGCACGACGACGAAGTACCTGATGTTCGAAATCTGCCCAATGGTGAGTCATTGGTAGACGCTGGTATGTCCATTGAAGATTTCAACGAGCACTTCGATGTAGATCTACCTGACGCCGAATTTGACACTGTTGGAGGGTTCCTTTTCGGAGTTCTCGAACATGTTCCTGTAGTTGGCGAAACCCTTGAGATAGAGGGATGGCGCTTTGTCGTTGAGGCTCTCGAAGGGCGCCGCATCACCGAAGTTCGTTTGATGCCCACGATTGGTACCGAGTAACGCCTTCGCTCTCTAACTTCTGTAACTTGGCGAAATGGAAGTTTCACTAAAAGGCAAAGTCGCACTCGTTACGGGAGCATCACGAGGAATTGGTCTGGCGATTGCCAAGACATTCGCAGAATCAGGCGCGAGCGTCATGATGGTCTCTCGCAAGATTGATGAATCAGCAATGGAAGGTATTGAAGGCGAAGTTGCTATTCGTCCGGCCAATGTTGGAGACCCAACTGCCGCTACTGATGTTGTTCGCGAAACTATTGCAAAGTTCGGGCGCCTTGACATTTTGGTCAACAACGCTGCAACCAACCCGTACTACGGACCAACAATGGGCGTCGATGAAGGTCGTTATGACAAGACTTTTCAAATCAACCTGAAGGCTCCATTGCAGTGGACACAAGCTGCATACGAGGCCGCATTCAAAGAGAACCCTGGCGTGATTATCAATATTGCATCGGTAGGTGGACTTCGAACCGATGGCGGCGGACTTGGCGTCTACAACTTGACCAAAGCTGCGTTGATTCACTTCACGCGTCAACTTGCCAGTGAGATTGGTCCGAACAGGGTCATTGGAATTGCGCCCGGATTAGTAAAGACAGATTTCGCAGGGTTCTTGGTTGAGAACTTTGGTGACAAGATTGCCGCAACTGTTCCTTTGAAGCGTCTAGGTGAACCAGAGGACATAGCCAACTTCGCTACGTTCCTTGCATCAGATTCCGCGAGTTGGATAACCGGAGAAACCTATGTCATTGACGGTGGCGCCGGGCTCAACACCTCGAACGCCGGTTAAGGCTTCTTCAAACTCTCCACAAGTAACGAGCGCTGCGGTTTGCCAAGCGCGGTTCTAGGAATTTCACTGACGATATGAAGTTGTCGCGGAGCGCAATGTGCGGGAAGTGTCTGTTTGACATGAGCCCGAACTGCATTTAATGAGGGTTTGTCTGTGCTTGTCGTGACTAGCCACACGTGAACTGCGTGACCCCATTCGGGGTCTGGAACGCCCGCAACACAGAGGTCGGTAACGTCTGGAAAATCACGTAGAGCATCCTCCACGTTGTCTGGCCAAATATTCTCGCCGCCAGAAATAATGAGGTCACTGTCGCGACCCTCTATCTGCAGCACTCCATCATCTGATATCGACCCTCTGTCGCCCGTGCGGAACCAACCATTGCTATCAAGAGGCACGGAGCCATCACGATACGCGCGCAGCAGCATTGGTGCTTTTATGTAGACGATGGAATCTCGAATTTCTAACTCAACACCCCGAAGTGCCTTGCCGTTGTACACAACGCCGCTACCTGATTCAGTTAACCCATAGGTGGTAACGCAATTTGCTGGCAACTGCGAAGCTTGACGCGACCCGCCCAAGACAATGGTGCGGAACAACGATGGGTCAATCCTTTGAAGCGCTGTAGAAACAAGTGACACAAGAGTGGCGCCTGATTTGGCTGCTTCTTCGTACGAGACTGGTGAAAAACTCGGCACGGGAATAAGGGAAGTACCCATAATGAGAGAACGTGTAATGACTGAAAGTCCGCCCACGTGCGAAGGTGGAAGGCAAGCGAGCCACGTATCGCGCAGGGAAACGTTCAGTCGTTCAGTGGTTGCTCGGGCGCTTGCTTCTACGGCTGACATGGTCAGCACTGCAGCCTTCGCAACGCCAGAGGTTCCACTGGTTGCTACAACGACGGCATCACCTGGTTCAACGGGTAGTCCATCAACGCGCGTGTCGCCGTCAATGGTGGCCATGATTGTCGGTTTGACCACGTTAAGTATGAGTTCACGAGCCGCGAGAGGCAGCCGTTGATCAAGTGGGAAGATGGCATCATCGTTGTCCCAGGCACGCGACAGACGGTCAACGAAAAGTTGGCTGTTTGCCATATCAAGACATACCAACTCGTTCACGTATCTAGCGTACGACTCGTGCGACACTAGAGACATGACTTCTCCCATAAACCCTTCAAGCCTCGGATGGAAGAAATGGATTCTTGGCGCTCGACCACGTACGTTGCCGGCAGCGATCGTGCCTGTGCTTGTTGGTGTTGCATGCGCAAGTGGTGCGCCAACCCCCGTCTGGTGGCGTGGAGTCTTGGCGGGCGTGGTTAGTTTGGCTCTACAAGTGGGTGTTAATTACGCCAATGATTATTCAGACGGCGTGAAGGGGACTGATGCAGTTCGTGTTGGCCCTTTACGTCTGGTTGGGTCTGGCGCGGCAACCGCCTCGCACGTTAAAAGAGCTGCGTTCATAATGTTTGGAATTGCAGCATGTGCCGGACTGGCGCTTGCCCTAATGACATCACTTTGGTTGGTGTTGGTTGGTGCCTTAGCGATCGTTGCAGCGTGGACCTACACAGGCGGACCGCGACCATACGGCTATGCAGGATGGGGTGAAGTATTTGTCTTTATCTTTTTCGGAGTAGTGGCAACTACTGGGTCTGAGTTTGTAGTTTCAGAAAAGTTCACATGGGCCGGAGTTGTAGCCAGCGTTGCTGTCGGATGTATTGCATGTTCTTTACTTGTGATCAACAATCTGCGAGATATCCCCGGTGACACCGTTGCTGGTAAGAACACCCTTGCGGTGAAACTAGGCGACGCGAACACTCGCAAGTTCTTCGCGCTGTTAGTTGTTCTCGCGGCGTTATCCATTTGCGCGACCGCAGTTTTGTTGAGTGCCTACGCGCTATTTGGTCTTGTGGGAATAGTTGTACTTCGACCAGCGCTCGAAGCGCTCGCACGTGGCGCAAAAGGGAAAGATCTGATCATTGTTCTTGGCAATGTTGGTCGAGCGCAGTTGGTCTTGGGAATCACTTTTGGTGCAGGGATTGCACTTTCAATCGTTCCGTAGAACTATCGAGTCAAGTAGCTTGCCGACAACTGTCGGGTTTTCTAAGTGAACGGTATGCCCGACATCTGGAACCACAGTTACATCTCCCGATTGAAGAAGTGGCTGCATGTCCTTCGCAATTGCAGTGAACTTCGCGTCCGTTTCGCCAACAATTAGATGAACCGGCATTGAAAGCTTGTGTAAGTGAGACCATTGAGATTCCTGAGTGCCTGTCCCTGCAAAGCGCAATGAGTCTGCAAGGCCCTTCGCGCTGTTTCGAAGCCGATTGTCTTTTTGGTTAGTGCTGTCGGTCAATCCTGCGAAAATGGGAAGCGCCAACCACTCATCAATGAATGCATGTGTACCAATCTTTTCAATTCGTTCAGCTAGTTCGTTGTCGCTATTACGTCGTGCAATTCTTTCGGTCTCGGTTGCGAGTCCTGGAGTACCGCTAATGAGCACCAACTGAGAAACCAAGTGAGGGTGCAGTAAAGCTACGTGTAGAGCCATGCGTGCCCCCATTGAGTATCCGACGAGAATGCCAGGTTGCATCGCTATGGCGATGTCGTCTGCACATTGAGGAAGGGAACGGGCGCCGTTGTGGTTAGTGCCATGACCAGGCGCATCTAGGCATAGTGGCGAGAAACCTGAATGCATTGCCTGCAAAACAGGAGACCATGATTCACCTGTCTGTGTGAATCCGTGAAGAAAGGTTACGAAGGGCGTGGTCAACGGGTCAACGCTCGCTCTAAGACATTGACAAACACGTCGACATCTTGCGCGCCGGGAATGAGAAAACGGTCGTCGATAACGAATGAAGGAACCGCAGTTATTTCGCGCATAGCTGCACCTTGTAAATCTTGTTGGACGGCATCAAAACCTTCGTCTGTGTCTAGCCAGGCTCGAATGGTTTCGCCATCTAGACCGACTTCAGTTGCGCATTGAGCAACGACATCTGCATCGCCAACGTTGAGCCCATCGGAAAAGTACGCCTTCATGAGGCGCTCTTTGAAGATCGCTTGTGTGACAGCCCCGTGATGTTCAAGAACCCAGTGCAACGCACGGTGAGCCAGAATGGTGTTAGCCCGCAACGCGATATCCATCTTGAACTCAATATTGTCGGCGGCTGCGACATTGGTGACATGGTTCAAAATCTGTTCGGCTCGCTCACGCCCTCCAAACTTCTTGGCATAGCCCTCAACTACTGGAGTTGGTTGCCCAACTGGGGCTGAGGGATCCAGTTGGTACGCCTTGAAGACGACTTCAATTGGTTCGGTAATGCCCTTCTGTCTGAGGACTTCTATGGCGTTGTCAAACCGGCGCTTTCCTATGAAGCACCAAGGGCATACGACGTCGGACCAGATTTCTACACGCATAGGTGACACGATAGGTGACATGAGTTCTTATGGCGACACTGCAGCCACATTTAGCGCAACATTGGTCGACGAATGGGTGCGTCAAGGGGTGCGTCATGCAGTGGTTGCTCCCGGTAGCCGGAGCACTCCACTTGCAGTTGCCTTGGCGATGAACGATGCCATTGAGGTTCATATCTTTCATGATGAGCGCAGTGCTTCTTTTGCTGCCCTAGGAATCGGAACAGCCTCCGGTGTTCCTGCTGTTCTGTTGTGCTCTTCTGGCACAGCTGGCACTCATTTTCATGCTGCAGTAGTTGAGGCTCATCAGAGCGATGTTCCCATGATTGTCTGTACGGCAGATCGTCCACCAGAGTTGCGAGACGTTGCAGCGGCGCAAACCATTGACCAGACGCATCTATTTGGATCTGCAGTTCGTTGGTTTCATGACCCTGGCGTGCCAACGCGTGATGCTGCAATGACCTGGCGATCACTAGCTGCCCGCACCGTGCAAGCAGCAGTAGGACTGCATCCTGGTCCTGTTCATCTCAACCTTCCATTCCGTGAACCACTCACCGGCGACGTAGTCGACATGCCGCCACCTCGTGAAAAGAAATGGTCAGACGTCATTCACTTGGGACCATCTGAAAACCAAGATGTATCCGTCATTGTCTCTGCCATTAGTGGACGTAGAGGAGTCGTCGTTGCAGGTCGTGGGGCGAGCCGCGAGGTGTTGTCGTTGGCGCAGTCTCTTGGATGGCCAATCTTTGCAGATGCTGTGAGCGGAGTGCGGGAAACCAACAGTGCGGTAATCATCGGCTTTGATGCAATTCTTCGTTCAGAGAAGTTTGCATCGATGCATATTCCTGAAGTTGTGTTGCGAATAGGTGCACCACCGGCATCGAAAGTTTTGGCCCAGTGGGTGTCGAAAATTGATTGCCCGGTTATTCAAGTTCGTTCATCGAGCATGGTGATTGATCCTGATCACAAGGTTCAATTCACACTCATTGGTGATGTTGACTCGGCGACTCGGACGCTCGCGTCTGTAGCAACTGCTTGCGATAAGTCTTGGCTGACAAGTTGGTCTAAAGCGGAAGTCGCTGCGCAACAAGTGATGTCGGATTGGACGTCTGAGAACTTCAGTGAACCATCGATAGCAAGAACTGTCACGTCGGCGATGACAGTCGGGTCCCATTTAGTTGTGTCGTCATCGATGCCGATTCGTGATGTTGAGTGGTTTGGCACCACAACCTCTGGCGTTACTGTGCATTCAAACCGAGGAACTAACGGTATTGATGGTGTTGTTAGTACGGCGGTTGGCGTTTCATTAGCTACCAAGGCTCGGGTAACGCTTCTGATTGGAGACATTGCGTGTCTTCATGATTCCAATGGTTTGTGGGCTCTTAATCGTCGCGATGTTGACCTCACAATCGTTGTCACTAACAACGATGGCGGAAGTATCTTCTCATTCCTTCCTCAAGCCCAGATAGTCAGTAACTCACACTTCGAACTGTTGTACGGAACCCCGCACGGCGCATCTTTCGAACATTTAGCAGCCACCCATGGCATTGCCTTTGAACGTGTAACGACAGTGAGCGAACTAGCGGCGACATTGCAGCACGGCGGAACGCGTATCATCGAAGTTCCGTGTGACCGTTTCTCCAATGTCTCTCAACACGAAGCGTTACAGTCAGCAGTTGTCGCTGCTGTGGAAGCTACGGCCTGATAATTGCTGAAAGCATGGCCTGGAACTTGGCCTGTGTCTCTGCTAATTCCGCATACGGATCACTGTCTGCAACAATTCCACCACCGGCGAATAGCCGAGCAGTTCGCTTATCTGTTGACAATTCAGCACACCTGATAGTCACTGCGAATATTCCGTCACCACTGGCATCCATGTAACCCACCGCACCTCCGTAGTACCCGCGATTAAGTCCTTCAGTCTTTTCTATAAACGCCAGTGCTTCTGTTGACGGATGACCACCTAACGCTGGTGTAGGGCAGAGAGCGCGCACGAGGGGAAACACATGCGATGGTGGTTCTGTCAGTGCGCCTTCAATTGCGGTGCCTAGGTGTTGAACATTTGCGACCGTAACCACAGATGGTTCTGCTTCCCAATCGAGATAGGAGCAGAAAGGCAACAAGGTGTCATGCACCATGTCAATAACGATTCTGTGTTCAATTTGGTTCTTGGTGCTAGCCACCAATTCTTCAGCGAGCCGAGTATCGGTTGTTTGGTCTCCAGTGCGTGGCGCTGTGCCAGCAAGCGGATGGCTCCTGACTGTTGACCCTTCTACGGATACCAATAGTTCTGGCGAAGCACCAATGATGTTGTTAACGCAGTACCTGTAGCTAGATCCAAAAGATGCGCGAAGACGAAGAAGAATCGAATGGACATCAATAGGGTCATCTGCGTGCACTTCGATGTCGCGTGCGATAACAGCTTTCTGGATTGATCCGGCTCGCACAGCATCTCTTGCTTGTACGACGGCATCGAGATAATGACCGACGGCAGTCTTAGGCGCAACGCGATAAGAGTTGCTGTTTGGACGCGGAGGCGGGGAAGTGATTGCTGAAGCAATTGCTTGATGAAACTTCTCGTCTGTGAGGTCATCTTCTGACTCACCAATCATGGTGACTGTTGGGTCTTGTCCGTCAGTTTTTCGAAGGATTATTCGGGGCAAAATGAATTCGGCTGGTTGGGAGGGGGAGAACGGCACCAGTGCAAAGAGAACCGGGCCCCGATTCATCAGGCGTGAATCAGAAAGTCGACTGGGACTTAGTGAGGTAAGGAAGGACATTGCGACTTTCTCAGAGACGCTCTGAATTGCTTCGCGTCCTGCAACCCCGATGCCATCGCGTACGAAAAGAAAACCATCGCCACGACACACTGTGTTTAGATCGAATTGTTCTGTCAGTGATGCAGATCGAAAAATCATGATTTGTTACGAGTGCCAACCATCAATTGAGTGAGGCCGCCAGACAATTGTGTGTGTACCGCGTCAGAGAAGCCGGCGCGCTGAAGTTGGGCTACGAGGACAGATCTATCGGGTAGGTAGGCAATGCTGCGTGGCAGATATCGATACGCAGCGGCGTCGCTGAGCAACGCTCCGATGCGTGGCACAATCTTGCCGAAGTAAATGTTGTTACCAAAGCGAATGATGGGGTTATGAGGAACTCCAACATCGAGAAGTGCGATTCGACCACCAGGTCTGATCACTCGAGCGCATTCTGTGAAGAAGACTTCAAGGTCAACCAAGTTGCGAAGCGCAAAGCCACAAATGATTCCGTCAACAGAGTGAGACGGAATTGGAAGACGCAAGATGTCTGCTTGGGTGCGTGGCGCATTGCTTCGGTCGTTTGCCAACATGCCAAACGAAAGATCGATTGCGATTGGACGAAGTTGCGCACGACGCAAGTCGATGCATAGGTCTCCGGTGCCAGCTGCCAAATCGAGCACTGTCGAGTTCGGCGGTAGCGCCAGATCTCTCACTGCTCTTCTGCGCCACCGAGTGTCGAGGCGAAAAGTCATGATGCGATTGACAAGGTCATAACGCGGTGCAATGGCGTCGAACATCTTGCGAACCATCTGCGATTTGTCTTCGCCCTGGGGCAAAGAGGACGTATCCCATGAGGACGGTGTCTGAGGTTCTGATGGGTTCACAATGCAAGGCTAAGGGTGGCAGGGGATTCACCCAAGTACGACTCGCTGATTTTGGTCACGGCACAGCAGAATGGGCTTTCATCCGATCCACTGGGAGGACCCCTCATGATTGATTTCACCCTTGCCCCTGAACACGAAGAGATTCGTAATCGAGTTCGTGACTTTGTAGACAATGTCATTAAGCCAGCTATGGAGCCATTTGGCCATCGTGATGACATGGCGCCTGAAAAGCACAGCGAGTATGTGCGTGAGTTGATTAATCTTCGCAAGAAAGCCGTCGAGGCTGGACTGTGGCTGCCGCACATGCCAAAAGAATGGGGCGGTATGGGGCTCGGCCATGTGGCCTTGGCAATGGTGCAGGCTGAATCTGCCAAGACTCGCGTTGGACCATGGGTCTTCAACTGCTCGGCTCCGGACGAAGGCAACATGCACACTTTGCTTCATTGGGCAACAGATGAACAAAAAGAGAAGTACCTAAAGCCGCTTCTCAACGGTGTGTCCTCATCTTGTTTTGCAATGACAGAGCCTGAAGTTGCAGGATCTGATCCGACATTGATTCGTACAAACGCAATTAAAGACGGTGATGAATGGATCATCAATGGTCATAAGTGGTTCATCTCTGGTGCGCGTCGTGCAAAATTTGCAATCCTGATTGCTCGCACTGAGATGGATGTTCCGCCAGGTTCTCGCGGTGCAAATACAGCTTTCATCATCGACCTTCCCACTAAGGGATGGAACGATGTCCGTGAAATTGAAACGATGCATGGAGCAACTGGCCACTCTGAGATCGTGATTGAAGATCTTCGTGTACACGATTCCCAAATCCTTGGTGGACGAGGCAATGGTCACCGTCTTGGTCAGTATCGACTCGGACCTGCTCGTTTGGCTCACTGCATGCGCTGGGTGGCTCAAGCCGAAACAGCTCTCGACATGATGGTTGCACGATCTCTCGAGCGTTATTCGCACGGATCTCTTCTTGCTGAGAAGCAGGGAATTCAATGGCTAATCGCAGACTCCGCTATGGAGATCTACCAGTGCAAATTGATGATTCTTCATGCTGCATCGAAGATTGATGCAGGAGAGGACTTCCGTCAGGAAGTTTCAATGTCAAAGCATTTTGTGGCTAACAGCCTGAACCGAATCATCGACAGAGCTATTCAGGTTCATGGTGCGCTCGGTTATTCAACTGATACTCCGCTTGCAGGCATGATGCAGAACGCACGTTGGGCCAGATTCGCAGACGGCGCAGATGAAATTCACCAGATGCGTATTGCTGAAATCACAATCAAGTCGTACACAGACACAGGTAGCACTCGCGGTGCTACAGGTAACTTGCCGCTCTAGTTAGCGGCTTCTATAGCTATCTGTTTTGCCCATCGGTAGTCGGCTTTGCCGGCTGGTGACCTAACAATCGTTTCTACAAACACGAATTGTTTCGGCAGTTTGAATCGGGCGATGTAATTCTGCGCGACTTCTAGTAGTGATGCCTCTGTGGTTGTGGCTCCAGCTTTGAGGCGTACAACCGCTACTACTTCGTTCCCCCAACGTTCGCTAGGGCGACCTGTAACAACACAGTCATACACATCAGGGTGAGCTTTAACTGCAGCCTCTACTTCTTCGGCAAAGATCTTTTCTCCACCGGAATTGATGGTGACGGAGTCACGACCATGAACTTCGATGAACATGTCTGCTGTGAGACGCGCTCTGTCTCCCGGCACGACGTATCGAATTCCGCCAACAATGGGGTACGTCTTCTTGGTCTTCGCTTCATCATTGAGGTACCCCAAAGCAAGGCGGCCGCTCTTGGCCAGCCATCCGAGTCCTTCGTGACCAGCTTGTAATTCACTGGTGAGGTCTTCAGAGAGAATGTGGTTCTGTGGAGCTAGCGGGAAACTTCCGGTGGTTGAACTATCACCGCTAGCTACTTGCGACAATTGCCCACCGGCTTCGGATGATCCGAGCCCGTCAACGAGGATGACCGATGGAAGATACTGGTGAAACTCAACCTTGAGGTGTGCTGACAGCGGTGCGCCACCAGACAGAATTGAAAGTAGCGAAGACAAATCACGTTTCGATGTGGCCAAGCCATCGAGCAGTGGTCGGGCAAAGGCATCACCAACAATCAGAAGAAATGTTGCTCGTTCTTTCTCTATCAGACCCCAAATGTCGTCAGCATCAAGTCTGTCTGGCTGAGATTGCACGATGATTGTGCCTCCCGTTAGCCACGTACGCATTGCTATCCAGTGACCTGCGCCATGCATAAAAGGAGGGCTAGGGAGTGCACGAAAGTTTCCTGTTGCTTCTGAAACAAATTCATCGATAGTGCGAGCGGTCTTTGAACCGCCGAAGCACTCGACGACAGCATCTGCATTACGCCACAGAACTCCCTTCGGCATGCCAGTTGTGCCGCCTGTGTACAAGATGTACAAATCGTCGCCGTGGTATCCGGCCGCTGGTTTGTCCGTAGAAGAACGACTGAGTGCATCTTCGTACCAAACTGCACCTTCCATTAATGGATTGTCCGACGCATCAGGTACCTGCAGAATCACACGCAGGTTCGGTAGCCCTGAGGTGATCTCTGCTAGCAAAGGTGCAAAGCGTGAGTGAATAACGCATGCAGCTGCGTTCGAGTCGGACAAAAGGTATTGCAACTCTTCAGCTACATAGCGGTAATTCACATTGAATGGCGCAACACGAGCTTTAAAAGCACCGAGCATGGTCTCCATGTATTCATTTCCGTTATGAAGATAAATGGCCACATGGTCTTGCCCAGATTCCCATCCGTTCAACTTGTTTCGTTCGGTCGTGCAACCGAGACCTTGCGAGGCGAAGTAGTTAGCTAACTGTCGGGTTCGCTTCGTTACATCTGCCCACGTGAGACGCTTGTCGCGAAAGATGAGGCATTCGTCGTCTGGTCGAGTGGCTGCGATTGCTTCATGAATTTCAGCGATACCAATGAGGGCGGGTGGGAATTGCGACATTGTTGAACGATAACCTCGTCACACAAGGAGGGACTATGTCGAACGAATCCCACACACCCATATTTGGAGTCTTCATTCCTCAAGGATGGAAGATGGAACTGTCCGGCATTACTGGCGCCGCTGAGCAATGGAAGACGGCTGTCGACGTTGCTGTCCTTGCGGAGAATCTTGGCTATGACTCAATTTGGGTGTATGACCATTTCCATAACGTGCCAAAGCCTGCGCAAGAAGCCGTGTTTGAATGCTGGACCACCATTGCGGCGATGAGTCAGTTGACGTCTCGCATTCGTCTCGGACAGATGGTCGGATGCAACAGCTATCGCAACCCCGGATTGCTCGCAAAAATTACTTCTACCGTCGACGTGATCTCTGGTGGGCGCCTTGACTGGGGTATCGGTGCTGGTTGGTATGAAAGTGAATACAAAGGCTATGGATATGAGTTTGCTAAGCCTTCAGACCGCATTGGGATGTTGCGTGAGACTGTAGAAATTGTTAAGTCCATGTGGACCAATGCCGAGACCACCTATGACGGCAAGTACTACAAGATGTTGCGGGCCAACTGTGATCCGAAGCCTCTGCAAAAGCCGAATCCTCCTGTGTGGATCGGAGGCGGTGGAGAACAGCTCACACTCCGAGTGGTTGCTGAACATGCAGATGTTGCAAACTTCGGAAGTTCTGTAGACGAATTCATCAAGAAGCGTGCCATTTTGCAAAAACATTGCACCGTTGTTGGTCGTGATGAAGACTCGATCCGCAAAACTATTTCTAGCGAAGTATTCATTCGTGAAACTGAAGAGGAAATCGTCAAGGCTGGAAGCTTGAATGTTTGGGGCAAGGATGCAACTGAATGGCGCAATGAGGCCTTGGTGGGCACGCCAGATCAGGTAAGCGAGAAGATTCAGAGATATCTCGATGCAGGTTGCACCGGTTTTATCCCATGGTGCTCTGACTACCCGTCTACGGAGACCTTGGAGCTATTCGCTAAAAAGGTGATTCCCAACTTTCGTTGAGCCTTTCGCGATTTAGAAGAAGTATTGAAAAATAACTTCTGCGATGCAAGAAGGCTTGGAAGCGCCTTTGCACTCAAATGTTGTCTCGAGTGTTACTCGAGCGCCTCCCGGGGTGTCATCAACTGCAAGCACCTTGAGACCGGCGCGTAGTTCTGCGCCTACGGGTACAGGGGATACGAAACGAACTTTGTTGGCTCCGTAGTTGACACCCATAGAGATTCCGCCGACCGAGAAGATCTGTGGAAGGAAAACTGGTCCGAGAGACAAGGTGAGATATCCATGGGCAATGGGGCCGCCGAATGGTCCTGCTTTTGCCTTCTCAACATCAACGTGGATCCACTGATGATCTCCGGTCGCCTCAGCGAATTGGTTAACTCGCTCTTGCGAGATGGTCATGTACTCGGAGTAGCCGAGATGTTCGCCGATAAGGCCCTTGAGGGCGTCGATGGATTCAATATGTCGTGGTGCCATGGTGAAAGTGTTGCACACGAACGGTGTGTCTGGCTTAACGGAGCCAGGTGCGTGCGTATGACCGGCTCATAGGGTGAAGAAGCAGTGCTACAAGTGCTGCTTCGAACATGAAGCTGACAAGATTTCCACCCGTTATGCGATTCGTTAACGAGATGGAGAACCCATAGTCCTCTTGGTATGCAGAAATTATGAATCGGGCCAACAAATGACTGAAGGAGGCTGCGATTCCTATGTACCAGCCAAGCAACTTTCCATTTGCCATCAGAAATCCGCTTCCAAACAAGCACAGGCACGAAACGAGACCGACCAGTCCGGTCATTGGACCAATAATTCGCAGGGCTCCGAACTCATTTGACTTGTCGAGAAAGCCCAGCGTTGAAAAAACAGCATCTATGTAGAGCAGCCACGTTCCAATCGCAAGAGTCTGTGGGTGCATTCTGTCGAACCATTTACGGAAATCGAGCTGAGAAAAAGCGCGGGAGAACATATTCATAGTGTGACAGGACGTGTCGTCAGATTCGGTGACCATAGGAACTACGCAGTCTGAGAATTGTGTTTGAAAATTCTTTTTTGCACCATGGGTCGTTTTTGTTACTACTCTGTAAGAGTGCGTAGCGGATTTGTAACCTTTGTTGGTCGACCCAACGTTGGCAAGTCGACGCTCGTAAACGCAATCTGCGGGGTCAAGATCTCGATTGTTTCCAATAAGCCGCAGACCACTCGAACTCGGATCCGTGGCATTCATCATGCGCCAGATTCACAAGTTGTGTTTGTTGACACTCCTGGTTTGCACAAACCCGTCACATTGCTTGGTGAAAAGGTGAATGCAACTGCGCTAGAGAGCGCAAAGGACGTAGACGTTGTTTGTCTTCTCGTAGATGCAACGAAGCCGTTTGGCCGTGGTGATCAGTGGGTAGCAGATCACATCGATATTGCAAATGCATTCGTGATTGTTAACAAGACCGATAAAGCAACGAGAGAACAAGTCATTGCACAACTGCATGCTGTCTCGTCTCTGGGTGCCGCCGAGTACTTTCCAGTTTCTGCACGAACTGGTGAGGGTGTACCCGAATTGCTTGCCGCACTAAAAGCATTGATGCCTGAAGGGCCTGCGTATTATCCGGAAGACATGGTGACGGATACCGAAGACGCACAATGGATTGCCGAATTGGTGCGTGAACAGCTGCTTGCTGTGTTGAAAGATGAATTGCCGTATTCAGTTGCTACAAAAGTCACCGAATGGGAATGGCCACGTGTGCGTTGCGAGATCTACGTTGAGCGCGAAAGCCAAAAAGGCATGGTCATTGGCAAGGGCGGGGAACTGCTGAAACAAGTAGGTATTGCCGTCCGTGCTCAAATGCCTGAAGGTGCCTTCATAGAACTGCATGTTGTTGTCGATAAAGACTGGCAACAGCAAGCTGACCGACTGGAAAGATTCGGCTACTAGTAGGGGCTATTGCGCTGAAGTGATGTCGCGCAAGAACTGTTCAATTTCAGCGCGATCACGTGTGCGGGTCATCGGCGGAAGAGCCGCGATAAGCGTTCTCCAATAACCGGCTGTTGCCAGGCGACGGTCAAGAACCGCTACAACACCTTTGTCTTCTGCAGTGCGAATCAGTCGACCAGCAGCTTGTGCAAGTGAAGTGGCTGCAATTGGTAAATCGATTTGGCCGAATGCAGTGTCGCGGCCGACTGCCTCGCGTCGAGCCTCAAGAAGTGGGTCGTCTGGACGTGGAAATGGAAGTTTGTCGAGAACTACAAGAGACAAGGTTCTTCCTGGAAGATCGATGCCTTGAAAAAAAGCCTGTGAAGCAAATATGCATGAACTTTCATCTGCCATGAACATTTCGATGAGTTTCTGTCTCGGATAATCGGCAGGGCTGAGGATGGGCACAGTAAGTCGTTCACGCATTGCGGCGGTGGCCGCGTACAACGCCTTGTTGCTTGTGAACAGCGCCAATGTGCGACCACCCGCTGCCGTAATCAGCGCTTCAAGTTCGTCGTGAACGAATTCGGTGAAGTTTGGAGCATTGCGATCGGGAAATGTGGGCGAGCAATACAGGCGCGAGTTGCGCTCGTAGTCAAACGGACTCTCAACCGACAGGATCTCTGTGCCTTCAAGTGGAAGCCCAACACGTTCGGGAAGAGAAGCAGGAATAGTGGCGCTAGTGAGCACTGCTGCAACGTTTCCCCACACTGAACCAGACATGACTTCACCCACGTGAAGGGGACTGATGCGTAATTGCGGACGATCGGGAGACCCCTCAACGTAGGCAACGTAGCCCTGAATGGTGCCGAGTGCGAGGTCAAGTGCCTCTGCAAGTCGCGTTGCCTGAGTCTGTGCCCGGTAGCTCTTTTGTTGCGTTGACTCGTTGTCGGTTGTGATGCCGCGCAGTGCACCAAGGATGGTGTTGATTTCGATTCGGGCAAGTGCGAGTGGTTCCGTAACTGACGTGGGCATCGGATTGGATATTCGCTGACCGGACATTGGAGTCAGTGCCTGTGTGAGACGAATGCCCTGAGTTTCCAAGGCGCTAGTGACAGTGGGGTCTGCAATGACTTTTCGTACTGCTGACGCTAGGGAAGTGAAACGACCAGAGCCCAGTTGTACTCCGACGGTGTCGCTCATGACAGATTCCAATTGGTGCGCTTCGTCAAAAATGACTACTTCATGTTCGGGAAGGAGCGAACCACCACTAGCAATATGCAGGCCATAAATATGAAGATTGACAACAATTACGTCTGCAGCAGCTGCAGCGTCGCGAGCTTTTTCGGCAAAGCAGTCGTGTCCAACAGGACATTTTTGTTTTCCGGGACATTCGTCACTGCTGACTGAGACTGCGATGCGAGCGCGTTCACTTGGAACCTTTGGTAGTTCCTCAAAGTCGCCGGTACGCGTTTTGCCTGCCCATTTGACGATGGATTCAATTTCGCGTTTTGTAGGTCCTGAAACTTCTTCGAATTCCAACTGCCCTGCGGTTTCACTGAGTTCGTTGATTCGTTGACGACAGACATAGTTGTTGCGTCCCTTGATTACTGCCCACGAAAAATCAATGCCGAGATGCTTTGAAAGTAAGGGAAGGTCATTGCGGTTCAGCTGATCTTGCAGCGCCTTCGTGGCGGTGGCAACAACGGTCTTCTTGCCGTTGAGAAGAGCAGGAACGAGATACCCGAGCGACTTGCCGGTACCTGTTCCCGCTTGAACAATGATGGATCGGCCAGCGGCGAGTGTCTCAGCAATGGCATGTGCCATGTCAATCTGGCCTTGTCGCTCTTCGGCGCCTTCGAAGGACGATGTGACGGTGCGTAGGGCCTCAATAGATGCGTCGCCAGCAATGGAACGACTCATGAAGTAACGCCAGTGGCGTATGCAGCAAGAGCGAGGTCGAGTTCGTCAGCATCGAAATCCGGCCAAGTACGTTCGGTGAAGAACACCTTGCTCCCAGTGATCTGCCACAGCATGAAGTTTGAAATTCGTGATTCTCCTGATGTGCGTACCAGAAGATCAACTGACGGCATCGAAGGGTCATACAGATTTTCAGAGATGCTGTCGGCGTTAACGGTTCCGGCGGTCATAGCGCGTTTTGTTGCACGAACTAATTCAGCGCGACTTCCGTAATCAAAAGCCACGGTGACCACAAGGCCTGAATTGTGTTCCGTATCGGCAATTGCCTTGCGAATGGCCTTTTGAACATACACAGGTGTTCTGGCACCAGGTTCAGCAAAAGGACGCCCGATCCATCGGGTGCGGGCATTGTTTTCGTTCATCTCATTGATGCGGCCAAATAGTTTGCGATGGAGAGACAAAATATGGCGGACTTCGGTTCGCGGACGCACCCAATTTTCTGTGGAGAATCCGAACACAGTGAGCCAGCCGACTGATCTGTGGGCACATGCCCTAACCACCCCAGCGAGGGCTTCTTCACCGGCTGTATGGCCGTCTGTGCGGGGCAGGCCCTTGCGACTTGCCCAACGGCCATTGCCATCCATAATGCAGGCCACGTGGATAGGAAGGGGCTTCGTAGACACATTCATGGCATCTGCACCCTAGTTTCTCCGTGCGCCACATGGGAGAGCATCGCGTTACGAGGTTGGTGCGTGGGAGACTATTGCGTGCCCCAAAGTGCTTTGCCAACATTCCCCGGACTTGACCACGTGGTCGTTGCAGGCGGCACCCCTGCTCAGTGGGCCGAGATGTCAACGTCAGATTGGACTCAACGTCTCGATGCTCTGGCTGCTGGCGTGAAGAGCAGTGGAGCTCACTGGGTGACCTTGTTGCCGCACCATGGGCAAGAGTTATCGACAGAAGAAGCTGTGAAATTCTCAGAAAAGTTGTTGAGTACCAGCAAAGTTGTGCTTGAAGACGTTGGACACTGTGAACGGTTTGTTTGGCATCGCACTGCGAAACAAAGCATCATCGTTGACCCTTCATCAGACGGACATCGCAGATTTGCCTCGGTAGTTGAGTCAATGCGTAAACAGGGAGTTGACCCGCAATCTGTAGACGAAGATTTATTGACAGAAGCGCTTCTGGCTCCTGCAAATCAAGATGCAGATTTGGTTCTGGTGCTTGGTCCGCCAGACCGCATGCCTGAATCAATGGTGTGGGAATTGGCGTATTGCGAAATTGTGTTTATCGATCTCGATTGGTCGGCTTTCACTGCTAATCATTTGGAACTTGCTATTGACGACTTCAATCGGCGTCACAGGCGTTTTGGCGGGCTCGATTCGTGACCACGTATCGCGACAACGCTGTCGTTTTGGGCTCCTACAAGTTTGGCGAAGCTGATCGTGTTGTTGTTTTGTTGACACAAGAACACGGAAAAATTCGAGCGGTTGCAAAGGGTGTGCGCAAGACAAAGTCTTCAATCGGGGCCCGATTAGAGCCAATGAGTCATGTTGACGTTTCTCTGCGTTCGGGCAAGGACTTAGACACTGTCTCTGAAGTACGACTCGTTCACACACACTCGGCTCTGCGCACAGATTTTGATCGGCTTAATCAAGGCCTGTCCATGTTGGAAGCGATCAATAAGTTGACACCTGATCGCGAGCCAGTGCCGCATTTGTACGAAGTGTTGTCTCGGGCTCTGCATGCACTGAACGAGAGGCACTCGCCACTAATGCTCGGTGCTTTTTATTGGCGACTTCTCACGATTGAAGGCAACGGGCCACAAATTGACGAGTGTGTTCGATGTGGTGAGGCGGGAAACATCGTGTCCTTTGATGTGCTTGAAGGCGGCGGTCATTGTTCCGCATGCCGATCTGGGGTGCCCATCTCATCGCAGGCCCTTGAAATTTTGCGGATGGTGCTCGGCGGTCGAATGAATGAAGCGCTTGCACTGCCAGAATCAGGAGCAGTGCATGAAGTCAGTCAATTGGCGATGGAAGCAATGGAATCTCACCTTGAACGGCGCTTGCGAAGCCTCGGAGTGTTCGACCGCCACTTGTAGGCTGAGAGGCTATGCCAGCAAAAGATCTCGATCAGATTGTCAATCTGTGTAAGCGCCGCGGATTCGTATTTCCCAGTGCCGAAATTTACGGAGGTTTCCGCTCGTCGTATGACTACGGCCCGCTCGGTTCATTGATGTTGCGCAATGTGAAGGAAGCGTGGGTTCGCACAATGGTGCAACAACGTGACGACACTGTTCTTATTGACGCAGCCATTCTTGGGCCACCACAAGTTTTTGAAGCTTCTGGTCACCTTGAGAACTTTTCCGACCCCCTCGTCGACTGCACGGTCTGTAAGCGCCGCTTTCGCGAAGACCATATTGAGACCCGCGATTGTCCTCAGGGAATGAAGGGGTGCACGTTTACTGAATCGCGTGCATTCAACTTGATGTTCAAAACTACTGCCGGTCCTGTTGAAGGATCTGGTGCTGATGTGTACTTGCGCCCCGAGACTGCACAGGGAATGTTCTTGAACTTCTCCAATGTTTTGCAGACAAGTCGCAAGCGCCCGCCGTTTGGTATTGCTCAAGTCGGAAAAAGTTTCCGCAATGAGATCACTCCAGGAAACTTCATTTTTCGTACTCGCGAGTTCGAGCAAATGGAAATGGAATTCTTTGTTCCGCCAGCCGACGGTCCGAAGTGGTACGAATACTGGTGCAAGGCTCGTCTTGACTGGTACATCGAACTAGGTATTCCTGCAGAGATGTTGCGCATTCGCGCACATGATGCTGATGAACTGTCGCACTATTCTGCAGGCACCAGCGATGTTGAATTCTTGTTCCCTTGGGGATGGGGAGAGCTTGAAGGTATTGCTCAACGCACTGACTTCGACCTCACTCAACACGCGAATGCTTCAGGCCAGAAACTCGATTTCTTCGACCAAGCTACGAATGAGCGCTACATCCCATATGTTGTAGAACCAGCTGCTGGCGCTAACCGCACTATGGCTGCTTTCTTGCTAGCCGCTTATGACGAAGACGTGGTGAACGACGAACCTCGTACAGTGCTTCGCTTGCACCCTCGTCTGGCGCCATACAAGGTGGCCATCTTGCCGCTATCAAAGAAGGACACTTTGACTCCGCTAGCCCGAGAGATCTACGGAACCTTGTCTCAGCGTTACATGTGTGATTACGACGAGACTCAAGCAATTGGACGCCGCTATCGCCGGCAGGACGAAATCGGAACACCTTTATGTGTAACGGTGGACTTCGATTCTCTGGAAGACAATGCTGTCACCATTCGCCACCGTGACTCAACGGAACAGGTTCGCGTGCCTATCTCGAGTCTTCTCTCTGAAGTCACTTCAATTCTCGGCTTTTAAGCCTGGGATGCTGGCGTGTAATATCGTCACATCAGATTGGCTAATGCCAGAAAGAATGGTTCATCATGAGCACAGTTGCATTGTTGGCAAAACTTCCCGCCGCTGAAGGTAAAGGTGCTGAACTCGCTGAAGCATTCAAGGCAGCGTTTGAGCACGTAAACAAAGAAGCCGGAACTCGTATGTACGTGCTTCATGCAGATGCAACAAACGCGGACATTTTGTGGATCTATGAGATCTACGAAAACCAGGATGCAATGAATGCGCACATGACTGCTGATTGGTTTGGTCCTTTCAGCCAGACTCTTGCACCATTCATGGGTGGACGCCCAGAGATGTTCTTCCTTACGCCACTTGGCGGCAAGGGCCTCTAACCCGTCTCGTACGAGTGCCCATACAACATGACGCGCACGTACTTAGATGACATCGTTGCTTGGCATCGCACACGTTCTCAGAACGACTCACGGTCGTTCGATGATTTGCTGAACCAGGCCAAGAGTTGCGTACCCACTCGCGGATTCGCCTCAAGTATTCGTGAAACACCGCATTTGGCAGTGATTGCTGAAATCAAGCGTCGGTCGCCCTCGAAGGGTGACTTGAATGCAGGCCTAGATCCTTCTGCGTTGGCGCTGCAGTACCAACGCGGTGGAGCGTCTTGTTTATCCGTGTTAACGGACAGCAATCATTTCGGTGGGTCGGTGGCAGATCTTCAGCGGGCACGAAACGCTTGCACGGTTCCTGTGATTCGTAAAGATTTCACTGTTGATGCTCGCGATGTCTGCGATGCTCGAATTATGGGTGCTGATTGTGTGCTTCTGATTGCAGCTGTTCTGTCACCGAGTGAGTTATCGACTTTTCTAGAAGTGGCTCGCGAAGTAGATATTGATGCACTGGTTGAAGTGCATGATGAGGCTGAACTTGACGTTGCTATGCGTGCAGGAGCAACGTTGGTGGGCGTGAATCAGCGAGATCTAGTTACTTTTGCGGTTGACCAGGCACGGGCCGTACGAATGGCCCCACTAATTCCAAACAATGTGGTGAAGGTTGCCGAATCTGGTGTGCGTGGCCGCGCTGACGCTATTGCTCTGCGGGCTGCTGGCTACGACGCAATTCTGGTGGGGGAGCATCTGGTGACTTCACCGAACCCAGAAACAGCTCTTACTGAATTGTGCGTTGATAATGAGGCTCAGTAGGCCCTCGTAGCACGACTACCGTTATGTCATGTTCGTAAAGATATGTGGCATCACGAATGAGGACGATGCTCTTCTTGCTGTGGCATTAGGTGCTGACGCGATTGGTTTTGTGTTCGCGCCATCTGTTCGTCAAGTTGCGGTTCAGAAGGTCTACGACATCACTCGACGAATACCGCCAGAAATTCTGACAGTTGGGGTGTTTCGAGATGAGCATCCGAAAAGAGTCATCGAATTGGTGCAGTCAAGTGGTGTTAAGGCAGCGCAGCTTCATGGACATGAGAGCCCTGCAGACGTCGCCGCAGTTTCACAGCATGTGCGCACAGTTATCAAGGCTGTTTCTGCTGGCACGGTTGATGCAACCCGCGCCAAAGATTTCGAAACAAAAATGATTTTGGTTGATGCGCCGGAACCTGGATCTGGTGCCGTGTTCGACTGGAAGATGGCAGCTGAATTGCCAGAAGGTCTGCAGTTAATTCTGGCCGGGGGATTGTCGCCTGAGAATGTGGCCAGTGGAATTTCAATTGTTCGCCCGTGGGGAGTCGATGTCAGTAGTGGCGTTGAATCTGTACCCGGCCGCAAGGACCCCATACTCCTGAAGCGTTTTATAGAGAATGCACGAGCTGCGGCTCCGAAGGAATATGACGGTGGTGGTTTTGTGCCATACGACTGGCGTGACGAATGACATGTCTCACCAATTGGTGATGTAATTCCGACTAATTCGTGGTGGAATAAGTAGATGTCGATTTTGCAAACCCCCGGTTCAGACGGACGCTTTGGTGATTTCGGGGGCCGTTTTGTTCCCGAGACCTTGGTGCCAGCGTGTCAAGAATTGGAAGCAGCGTTTGCAGACGCTTGGAATGATCCGTTGTTTCGTACAGATCTTGACCAGTTGTTGCGTGAGTACGCGGGTCGTCCGAGCATGATCACTGAGTGTCATAACCTCAGCGAGCAATTGGGCATTCGTCTCTTCTTAAAGCGTGAGGATCTCAATCACACGGGCTCACACAAGATCAATAATGTTCTTGGCCAAGTGTTGTTGGCCAAGCGCATGGGCAAGAAAAGAATTGTTGCCGAAACTGGTGCAGGGCAACATGGTGTTGCATCGGCAACCGCTGCAGCGTTGCTTGGACTCGAGTGCAAGGTGTACATGGGTGAAGTGGACGTTGCTCGCCAAGAACTCAACGTGTTTCGTATGCGCTTGTTGGGCTCAGAAGTTGAGGCAGTGACATCTGGTAGCAGAACTTTGAAGGACGCGGTCAACGAAGCAATGCGTGACTGGGTGGCGTCTGTAGAGACCACTCATTACTGCCTCGGATCTGTCATGGGTCCTCATCCGTACCCGTTCATGGTTCGTCAGTTTCATCGTGTGATCGGTGACGAAGCGTTCGTTCAAATGAATGATGCGATCGGCACTAACCCTGATTTTGTAGTTGCATGTGTCGGCGGTGGTTCTAACGCGATGGGAATCTTCTCTGGCTTCGTTGACACTCCCGCTCGATTGATTGGTGTTGAACCAGCTGGTGGCGCCGCGGTGTCACGCGGTCAACCTGGCGTTGTTCACGGAATGAAGAGCTATCTGATGCAGGACGAATATGGTCAGGTAGCAGAGGCTCACAGCATCTCGGCTGGACTTGATTACCCCGGTGTCGGACCTGAACATTCGTACCTAGCATCCATTGGCCGAGCAGAGTATCCAACCGTTACAGATGACGAAGTAATCGCAGGATTTCAACTGATGTCTCGTGCAGAAGGAATTATCCCGGCACTGGAATGCGCCCATGCAATGGCATGGATAAGTCGCGAAGCAAAGAACATGCAGGGTAAAACAGTTCTGATGAACCTTTCTGGTCGTGGAGACAAAGACGTGGGTCAAATGATGTCCATCCTGAAAGAGTTGATGTGACCGGTCGTCTCGAATCTGCTCTACGGGCGCGTATTGATAGTGGCGGGAAATGTTTAGTTCCATACATCACGGGTGGATATCCGGGTTGGGTTGATTCTGTACGCGCGTGTGCGGCCAATGGCGCAGATGCGATCGAGATAGGAATCCCGTTTTCTGATCCGGTGATGGACGGCCCTGTGATTCAACAGGCCTCACAACTTGCTTTGGAAGCGGGAGCTACCCCCGTATCGATTTTTCAAGAGATACGCAATCTGGACGTAGGAATTCCAATAGCGGTGATGTGTTACTACAACACTGTGTTTCATGCTGGACATGAACGCTTTGCCAGTGACTTGATCGCTGCAGGTGTGTCAGCGGCAATTGTTCCCGACCTCCCATTGGAAGAAGCAGGGGATTGGTGCGCAGCCGCAGACGCAGCTGGTGTCGAAACTGTGATGCTTGCTGCGCCAACTGCGCCCGATGAGCGGCTTCCTCGCGTAGCGGAGCGTGCTAGAGGATTCGTTTACTCAGTTGGATTGCTAGGAGTGACTGGCGAACGTGCTGAGTTAGCGCTGACCGCAACTGTGCTCGCTGCCAGGGTGAAGAAGATTACGAACAAGCCTGTACTAATCGGTGTCGGCGTCTCAAATGCGGCGCAAGCAGTTGAGGCAAGTCGTGTTGCTGACGGCGTCATCATGGGAGCCTCGGTTGTTCATCGCATGATCGATGGCGGTTCAGAGGCGGTCGGACTATTCATTGCAGAAGTCCGCAATGCACTTGATGGTGCAACTTGGTGAACATCTTCGGCGAAGGCGTGTGCGAGCTGTGTCAGGCCGCAAAGATGTCCGAGTGGTTCTACGAAGATGACGAATGCTGGATAGCTGAGTGCGAGAGTTGTTCTGTGCCGATGGTTGTGTGGCGTGAACACAACGCTTGTCCTAGTGAAGAAGTGAAAGCCCGCCTGCACGAGAGGTTGTCTGAGATTGTGTCTGAATTCTTCACTTTCGAGATGCGAATTGACGACGACATGCGCACCATTCCAGATCATTATCATGCCCATGCGCGCCCAAAGAAGGGTTTCTTTGGACATGGAATGCGCAAAGCAGCGCAGTGAAGGAACTACCGTTGCAGCATGTTGACTGACGGATCCAAAGCACCAAAGATTGAACTGCTCGATCAGAACGGCAAGAAGTTTTCTCTTGCTGCCTTAGGCAAGAAGAAGGTTCTTGTTTATTTCTACCCAAAGGCTGACACCCCAGGTTGCACCACACAGTCGTGCGGACTGCGTGACATAAAAGATGACATTGGTAGGACCGTGATTGTTGGAATTAGTCCTGACAAGCCTGAGAAACAGAAGAAGTTCGACGACAAGTATGAACTGGGTTTTACTCTGCTGGCTGACACCGAACACTCCGTCGCAGAAGCCTTTGACGTGTGGAAGGAAAAATCCATGTACGGAAAGAAGTACATGGGAATAGTGCGATCTGCTTTTCTCATTCAGGACGGTGTGGTTCTCAATGCGTGGTACAAGATTTCGCCTGCCGACACCCCAGCTAATCTGTTGAAAGCTCTGAAGAAGTGACGTCGTTTCCGCTTCCAATTGATGTGTTGCCGCATCGTCCTCCGTTTTTGTTCATTGACCGGGTTACGTCTCTAGAAGTTGGCGTTACTGCTGTCGGTCATTGGAAGCTGACAGGCGATGAGTGGTTCTTCCCAGGACATTTCCCAGGTCGTCCTACGTTGCCTGGTGTGTTGATGTGTGAGGCCATTGCTCAGTTGGGTGCGTATGCGTTGTTGACGGATCCGGTTCATCAATCAAAGCTTCCGTTATTTGGTGGACTTGACGGAGCGCGTTTTCGTCGCCAGGTTGGTCCAGGAGATGAATTGGAACTGCAAGCGACTCTTGGACACATCAGTGTACGAGGTGGCAAGGGTTCAGGCAGGGCTCTGCTGAACGGAAAGGTCGCGTGCGAATGCGACCTGATGTTTGTTCTCGTCGATAGATAACAACATGAGGCGTATGTCGGTTGCTCCTATTGCGCAGCACGTAGGTGAGTACATCGTTCGTAAGTACGAGCGCTCGGATGCTGAAGCCTTAGTGATTGCTGTTACCGAAAGTTGTGAACACTTACGACCATGGATGCCATGGATCAAGTTTGAACCGCAGTCTGTTGTTCAGCGAGAAGAGTTGATCAAGACATGGAAAAACGCATGGGAAGATCGCACAGATTTCGTTATGGGGATATTTCTTGGTGATCGAGTAGTAGGCGGAACGGGACTTCATCTGCGCGGGTCTGCCAATGAGGTAGAAATCGGTTATTGGGTTCATGAGAATTACATCGGTCAAGGAATTGCATCACGGGTGGCGCAAGCGTTGACAACTGAAGCGTTCAGACTGTGGCGAGAGATTGACACCGTTGTGATAGTTCACGATGAAGCGAACACTGCTTCCGGGAAAGTGCCGGCTCGGTTGGGATTCGAACATGTCTTTACAGGGCAAAGAGAGCCGGAAGCGCCAGGCGAAAGCGGCGTGATGTATCGCTGGGAAAAGAAACGAGCGAACTAGTTATTCGGCTGGGCCGATAATGACGGAGCCGTTGTGCCCGCCGAAACCAAAGTTGTTGGAGATGGCTGGGCCCGGAACCCAAGGACGCGCTGCGCCCATTACTAAGTCAATATCCATTGTCGGATCAAGTTCTGTAGTGCCAGCTGTTGGCGGAATCAACTTGTGCTGCATGGAGAGCACTACCTGGGCAGCTTCAAGAGCGCCAGCAGCGCCAAGTGCATGGCCTGTGACGCCTTTTCCGCTTGTGACTGCAACGCCACGAGCGCCGAAGACATGGGTCATGGCTGCAGCTTCTGCGGCATCGTTGAGGGGCGTAGAAGTTCCATGTGCATTAACTAACTTCACATCGCTCGCTGAGATGCCTGCATCGTCAAGTGCAAGATTCATACAAGCAATGGCACCGGTTCCGCCAGGAGCAGGCGCTGTGATGTGATGCGCATCAGCATTGCTTGCTGAGCCAAGAATTTCACCAAGGATTGTTGCACCACGTGCAACAGCGAGGTCGTAGCGCTCGAGAACGAAAACCGCCGCACCTTCGCCCATCACAAAGCCATCGCGGGTTGTATCGAAAGGTTTGGATACGCCCGTAGAAGACAGGGCAGTCATGTTTCCGAAACCGGCGAGAGAGGTAAGGGTGGCTGCACATTCAGAGCCACCGGTAGCAACTGCATCACAACGACCCCATGCAATCAGGCGGGCTGCATAACCGATGGCATGGGTGCCTGCTGCACACGCGGTGCAAATTGTTTCGTTCGGTCCTTGCAGTCCGTACTTCATGGAAATGGCGGCACCAGAAGCGTTGGCCATCATCATGGGTACAAGGAATGGAGAGACTCGACGCTCACCTTTTTCAACACGAATAATGACTTGCTCTTCAAGTGTGTGAAGACCGCCAATACCGGTGGCGAAAATGGTTCCGAAACGAGAAGGGTCAACATTGAGCGTGCCAGCCTGAGCAAAAGCTTCAGATGCCGCAGCGAGGGCAAGTTGTTCTACTCGATCTGCGCGACGGGCATCTTTGGGTGAATCAAAATACGGCTGCGGATCCCAGTCACTGATTTCCAGAGAACGAGAATTGGTGATTCCTGGCCCCATGAGACCATTCCAATATGCATCTTTTCCAATTCCGCACGGAGCAACAACTCCGAGTCCGGTGATGGCAACGCGATGTCCGACGCCCTTCATGATGCGAGAAGTCTTTGGTTAGAGCTTTGCGACTATGACGTCGAAAGCTTGACCAACAGTCTTTACTTCTGCAAGGTCTTCTTCTGGCACTTCAATGCCGAATTCTTCTTCAAGAGCCATGACTAGCTCAACGACGTCAAGTGAGTCCGCATCAAGGTCGTCTGCGAAATTGGCGGTTGGCACAACTTGTGATGCGTCAACTGAAAGGGTCTCTACTGCGCACTTGACAAAGCGGCTGAATAGTTCTTGATCCATGGGGTGTTTCTCCTTGTTTGGTTCTCTAGTTTCGCACAGCGAGCACTTCGAGTCCGCCTTTTGCAGATTCGGGGCGGGGCGGACGTCTAATGGCCCATGCCAAGGCCGCCATCAACGGGCAGAATTGCCCCAGTGATGTAGGCGGCATCTGGACCTGCGAGAAATACCACAGCGCCAGCAATTTCGTCGGCCGACGCCATGCGAGCTAGCGGTACGGAGCTTGTGATCTGATCAAGTTTGTCTTGTCCGAGAGCCGCAGTCATGTCAGTTTCTACTGGGCCAGGAGCCACAACGTTCACAGTGATGCTTCGTGATCCAAGTTCTCGCGCAAGTGAACGCGCAAAACCAACTAAGCCAGCTTTTGACGCTGCGTAATTTGCCTGGCCAGCAGATCCGAGCATTCCAACAACCGAAGACATGAGAATTATGCGTCCTCTGCGGGCACGCAACATGCCTTGTGTTGCACGTTTAACCACGCGAAAAGTGCCAGTGAGGTTGGCGTCGATGACAGATGAAAAATCAGTCTCACTCATCCGTAGTAGCAAGGTGTCTTTGGTGACTCCCGCATTGGATACCAAAACCTCTACCGGTCCGAACTTCTCTTCAATGGCCGTAAAGGCTGCGTCAACTTGCGCTGTGTCAGTGATGTCGCACTTGACCCCGAAGAATTGAGATGGCGGGGCAGTCGTGTTGTACGTAATTGCAACTGTGTCTCCTAGAGAGGCAAAGCGCTCTGCGCATGCAAGGCCAATTCCTCGTGAGCCTCCTGTAATCAGAACAACTCTGCTCATTGGGCGTTCCACCTGACGACAGCACTGGCTGCAGTCATTCCTGCACCAAATCCGACCATAAGAACAAGATCGCCATCCTTGGCTCTTACCTGACCGAAATCCCCGAACAAAGCAAGCGGTATTGACGCCGAAGAAGTATTTCCAGTTTCGTGAACAACAACTGCAACCTTTTCCATAGGTACGCCAAGTTTGTCGCACGCTGAAGTGATGATGCGGATGTTGGCCTGGTGTGGAACAACAACATTGAGTTGGTCCGCTGTTACACCTGCAGCAGCCATAGATTTTTGTGCGCTGTCAACCATGATGCGAACTGCTCGACGGAACACTTCCTTGCCGTCCATATGTACAAAGCCGCCAACTTCGCTGTACAGAATTTCTTCTGCACTGCCATCTGCATCCAAGTCCCATCCGAGCAGTTGTCCAGCTCCGGAAGTGCGTTCAAGAATCGCTGCACCTGAGCCGTCTGCGAAGAGAATTGCGGTATTGCGATCTGTCCAGTCAACGATTCGCGAAAGGCTGTCGGTTCCGATGACGAGGATTCGTTGAGAACCCATGGCGATTAAACCGTGAGCAGTGATCATTGCGTATACAAAACCGGAACACGCTGCGTTGATGTCGAATGCTCCGCAACGAAGGCCGAGTGCATGTTGCACCGTTGCCGATGTGGCAGGAACGGTGCGGTCTGGGGTTGTAGTAGCTAGTACGAGGCCATCAATGCTTAATGGGTCAATACCGGCCATCTCAATAGCTGCACGGCCACTAGCGATACTCATCTCGGCTGTTGAACCACCAATGTGTCGACGGTGAATACCCGTGCGCTCGCGAATCCACTCGTCGTTTGTATCCATTGTCTTTGATAAATCATCATTAGTGACAGTTTTGCTGCCAAGTGATGTACCCCAACCGATGAAGCGGGCACCGCGAACGTTGTCTGGGATCTGAGGCATTTTGTTCTACGTTCTTCTCGTACTTATTTGGTTCGCAGCCAGGCAATGGGTTGGCGAGACGTTACGCGCTCACCCTCAACTGCGATGTAACTCTGAACTATTCCTGCAAATGGTGAACGCACTTCGGTTTCGCCGACATGGCCAATGAGGCGGCCCACTTCGATGGTCGTGCCACTAGCAATGTTCCCGATGGGAGTGAAGACGCCGGCTGAAGGACTAACAACCAAGCGTTCGATTGCAAAGAGATGTTCGCCTTCATGTTGTCCAGCTGCCAATGGGGCAGATGCGTCGACCCATTCGATGAGTTTGTCTAATTCGTCTGGTGTGGCAACGCTGATGGTCCTTGCGGATTGAACTGTTCGCTTGGCCATCCCCGTGAGTACGCCACCTGGTCCTAGTTCTACAAAACCTGAGACTCCCGCTTCAGAAAGAGTTAAGAGGCAATGCTTCCAGCGGACTGGGTTAGATAACTGTGCAGATAACAGTGACGACCATTCGTCACCTGCGTCATGCAAGGCAGCATCAACATTGGAGACAACTGGAACTTCGGTGTCGCGTGGATTCGCCGCAGCGATTGCAATGCGAAGTCGATCTCGTGCTGCTGTCATAAACGGCGTGTGAAAGGCACCTGACACTTGAAGCGGCATTGCTTTCTTTGCGCCTAGTTCTTTAGCAACTGCTCCGGCTGCAGCTACGCCTTCCGGAGATCCGGCAATAACAACTTGACCAGGAGCATTGAAGTTCGCAACCCACACGTCGCTATCTGCACGTCGACACGCAACTTCAACAAGATCGTCATCAAGCCCGAGAATTGCTGCCATGGTTCCAGGTGATGCAATGCCAGCTTCGTGCATTGCATCTGCTCGTTCAACAACTAAACGAACGCCATCTTCAAATGACAGTGCACCTGTCGCTGTAAGGGCCGTGTATTCGCCGAGGCTATGACCAGCACAAAAGCTTGGCTCGATTCCTAATCGTTCAACGGCATCAAGAACCATGAGGCTTGAAACAAAAGTTGTGAGCTGCGCATTGCGGGTATCGCGAAGGGTCTCAGCGTCGGCGTCAAGCAAAAGTGAAGCAACGTCACGACCAGCGACCTCGGACGCTTCGTCAACGAGTTCCCAGCTTTCGGTTTCAATCCACGGGCGGCCCATACCGGGTCGTTGCGACCCTTGACCGGGAAATGTAAAGGCAAGCACCTTGAAAACCTTAGACGGCTAGTTAGCGGCAAGGCGTGCTACTCGTTAGTAAGGCTCTGAAGGGATGTGCCGATACCATGGTCGATCCTGGCCCGAGTGGCGGAATGGCAGACGCGACGGACTCAAAATCCGTTGCTCGAAAGGGCGTGTGGGTTCGAGTCCCACCTCGGGCACCCAGGCAATCCATACACTGAAGATGTATGGGACATCGACTAGTTCAACGCCGCTTGTCCCAAGTGTCGGCTCGGATGAGGGAACTCACCGAGGAACTTCGTGTCGTGCAAGACCAAATGAGTCACGTAGTCGACGATGCGGACGAAAAGTCCTTAAGAGCTCTCGTTTCGGAAACTCCCTCTGCTGCATTTGAGTATCGCGAGGCCAAGAAGCATGCCGACGTTATTCAGAGGCACCATCAACAGATAGTTGCCGAACTAGCTGACCTTGAGCGCCGTATGAATAGTCTTCTAGACCGTATGAAGGAGCCGAGCGCATGAGTATTCGAGTAGTCATTGCTGAGGACGAGGCCATCATCCGACTTGACTTGAAAGAGACTCTTGAAGAAGAGGGCTATGAAGTTGTGGGTGAAACAGGAAGAGGCGACAAGGCTGTCGACTTAGTGCGCGAACTGCGCCCTGATCTTGCGATCCTTGATATCAAGATGCCAGGCATGGATGGAATTGAAGCTGCTCGATTGATAACCAAAGATCGCATCTGTGGCGTTTTGGTGTTGACGGCTTTTAGTCAGCGAGAAGTCATTGAACAGGCTCGTGATGCTGGTGCCCTTGCCTACCTAGTGAAGCCATTTCAGAAAACTGATCTCGTGCCAGCAATTGAAGTTGCCATTGCACGCTTTCGTGAAATGCAGGCTCTTAACGGCGAAGTTGATGCGTTAGAAGAACAACTTGAAACCCGTAAGTCAATTGACCGCGCCAAGGGCATTCTTATTGATCAATGTTCTATGACTGAATCCGACGCATATGGCTTTATTCAGCGCGGCGCAATGAATCACCGGGCCACCATGAAGGCAGTGGCCGACATGGTGATATCTGGCGAACTGCGTCCCGAATAGTGATGGAGACAACTCCATGTTGATCATGGCGCTTGATGGCAACTCTTTGGCATATCGCGCGTTCTATGCGTTACCCGAAGATATGGCCAATGCAAGTGGTCAGGTGACTAACGCCGTCTATGGCTTCACCACCATGTTGTTGACATTGATGAGAGATCACAAGCCAGATGGCGTGGTTGTGGTCTTTGATAGACCCGAGCCGACCTTTCGCCATGATGCAATCCCTGAATACAAGGCACAACGCGATAAAGCGCCCGAAATTTTGATTCAGCAGTTAGGAATGATTCGCGAACTGCTCGATGTTCTCGGAGTCGTGTGGTGGGAAAAAGCCGGCTTCGAAGGCGACGACCTTATTGCAACTGTCGCAGAACATGCTGAGAAAGCTGGCAATGATCTCATCGTTGTTACGGGTGATCGAGATAGTTACCAACTCGTGCGCGACCCTCATATTCGAGTGTTGTACAACAAACGAGGTGTCAGTGATTATGCGTTGTACAACGAAGCAGGAATCTTCGAGCGAACAGGTGTTACGCCTGCTCAATACGCGGACTATGCAGCATTGCGCGGAGACCCAAGCGACAACTTGTCCGGTATTCCTGGAGTAGGCGAGAAGACAGCAGCAAAGTTGATTAATCAATATGGAGATATTGATGGAGTGGTTGCCGCAGCAGAAGCTCAAACACCAAAGCTAAAAGCAGGACTACTCGAACATGGCGAGCGCGTGAAACGTAATGCAGAGATGATGATTCTGCGTCGTGATGTTCCACTGGAAGTGAACCTGAATGAACTGGCTCCTCACCCAGACCTAGCCGGAGCATCCCGCATGTTTGAATTCCTGGAATTCAAGACAATGGCAAAACGATTGTCAGATACCGCGAAGTCCTTGAACTGGGAAACTCGGGGCGAAACAGCTCCAGTTGCTGCAGGCGTCGCCGTATCTGAGTCGAATGAAGTACTTGGTGAAGTTGTCGTTGCTGAGTCTGTTGAGGATGTGGTTTCTGCCATGAACAAACTCACGTCTTTTGTCATTGCATCTCACTTCGATGGCGAGCCCGGACGTTCTCGCGTATCTGGTGTTGCAGTAGTTACTGACAAGACAACTGGCTCGGTTTTGTACATTCCGCGTGAATTTTTACTTAATAGTGATGTTGTCTCGGTACTTAACTGCGGGAAACCAATCATTTGTCATGATGCAAAACCCCTCATGCGCATGTTGCTAGCGGACTCGGTCGACCTTCAGCATTTATCGTTGGATACTGCTATCGCGTCGTATCTTGTGAATCCATCTCGATCTAGTTACTCACTAGCCGCTGTGTCAATCGATGTTCTGGGACGCGAGCCATCAACTTCCTCAGAGTCAGACGGCCAGTTTGATTTCGGTGGTACAGATGATGCCGTGAGGGCGTGTGCAGAAGCTGCGTTTTTTACCTCTCTAATGGCTCCAGTTATCTCGCAGCAATTGGAAGCAATACATAACGAGTCGTTGTATGCCGACATCGAGAATCCACTAGTTCGTGTTTTGGCAAAGATGGAACATGTTGGCATCGCTGTCGACAGGAAAGAACTTGAAAGTATTCGTGACCGGTTAACAGCCGAGACGGTTGAACTGACGCAAAAATTGCACGGTATCGCGGGGCGCACATTCAATCTGAATTCTCCAACGCAGTTGCGTGAGATTTTGTACACCGAACGTGGGCTTGCTCCTGGGAAGAAGACCAAGACAGGTTTCAGCACTGATGCGGCGACTTTGGAAAAGATTCGTGACCAGTGGCCAGAGTTCATTGACCCACTACTTCGTTACCGCGAAGTTGAGAAGTTGCGCTCCACGTATGGTGAAGGACTTCTTGGTGAAGTGGCGCAAGACAGCCGGATTCATGCAACCTTTAATCAGACCGTGGCTCGGACAGGTCGTCTCAGTAGCGATAAGCCGAACCTTCACAACATTCCTGTGCGAACTGAAGAAGGGCGAGTATTCCGAACAGCGTTTGTTGCGAAGGCCGGAAGTTCACTTCTCGTCGCAGACTACAACCAGATTGAATTGCGTTGTATTGCACATTTAGCGAACGACCCAGGCCTGGTTGGTGCCTTTGCAGCAGGGCAAGATATTCACCAAGCAACTGCAGCGCGAGTTTTTGGGGTGCGCGCTGAAGATGTAACTCATGATCAACGGTCGAAGGCGAAGATGGTTTCGTATGGCCTTGCCTATGGCATGGAGGCGTACGGGTTAAGCCAACGCCTTGCGATTGGGGTCGACGAGGCGGCAGGAATTTTGAATGCATATTTCGCAGCTTTCCCCAATGTGAAGCAATACATGGACGACGCAATTCATACTGCTCGCCAAACCGGTTACACAGAAACCTTGTTTGGTCGTCGCAGGCAGATTCCTGAACTGTTGAGTGACAATTTCCGTGTTCGCCAAGCTGGCGAGCGTCAAGCAATGAACGCAGCTATTCAAGGTTTAGCAGCCGACATATTCAAGATTGCACTGGTTCGAATTGATGACCTTTTGGAAAAAGGAAAGTATCAATCACGAATAGTTCTGCAAGTGCATGACGAAGTAATTGTTGAGGTTGTAGAGAGTGAACGTGATGTCGTTGGTCCTCTAGTGCTTGACACCATGCGTGCTGCGGCAAATTTGAGTGTTCCTTTTGAAGTTCATGCAGCGTGGGGCGACACGTGGGCTGCAGCAAAGGGTTAAGCCTTTATGGCAAGTGAAGCGATCGGTGAGCATTGGTTTGAACCGCTGGCAGAACATATGGGCTCGGCGTATCTGCGGTACTCATTTACTAAAGGCACCGTAAACGAAATCGATTTCATTGTCTCGCAGTTACAGATCAAACCAGGTGCTCGAATCTTGGACGTTGGTTGTGGACCAGGACGACACTCGCATGAGCTGGCGCGTCGTGGGTTCACTGTTCACGGAATTGATATCAGTCAACCTTTTGTTGATTTGGCCAAGGACAATGCCCCGCAGGGATGCTCCTTTGAGCGCATGGATGCCCGGGCAATGACATTTGAAAATGAGTTCGATGTTGTGATCTGTTTATGCCAAGGAGCATTTGGTCTGATGACTGCAGGCGGTCACGACATTGACGTCTTGACTGGCATTCGTAAAGCCCTGAAGCCGCACGGAAGCCTTGCTCTGTCAGCCTTCAATGCCTATTTTGCGGTGAAGTATTTCGAGGAAGCTCAATTCGATGCAGCTACCGGTGTCAACCATGAAAAGACAGAGGTTCGCAACCAGGATGGGGTGGTGCTCGGAGCAGACCTATGGACGGGTTGCTACACGCCCCGTGAACTGCGGTTAATGCTGGATAAAGCCCAAATGAACGTTCGGGATATCTTCAGCGTCGACCCTGGTTCCTATGTCGAAGCAACACCGTCCTTGGAGACTTCTGAGTATCTGGTGATAGCGTTTCCTTCGCCTTCCCAACCAGAAGGTGCCCGCTAACGCAGGCTCACCGATACAACTACCTATCCCTTTCGAAAGATCAATTCCTTGTCCGATACCAACATCACTTCCGCAGCCATGGGCACCTTTGACGCGGAAAACAATTACACACCTCGACAAATCACTGAACGTGATATCCCAAGTTTCGCCGAAGCCATCGAAGGCACAATGGTTGAACTGAAAGACGGACAACTCATTACCGGAACAGTTGTCAAGATTGATCGTGATGGCGTGTTGCTCGATGTTGGTTACAAGACCGAAGGTGTTATCCCAACTCGCGAATTGGCAATCAAGAATGATGTCAACCCGCACGATGTTGTAAAGCTCGGCGAAAGCATTGAAGCTCTTATCCTCACGCTTGAAGACAAAGAGGGTCGCCTCGTACTTTCAAAGAAGCGCGCTCAATACGAAAAGGCTTGGGCCGACATTGAGAAGAAGAAGGAAGAAGACGGAGTCGTTCACGGAACCGTCATCGAAGTTGTTAAGGGTGGACTTATCGTCGACATCGGACTTCGCGGTTTCCTTCCAGCTTCACTTGTAGAGCTTCGTCGTGTTCGCGATCTTGCCCCGTACATGGGTCAGCCAATCGATGCAAAGATCATCGAACTTGATCGCAATCGCAACAACGTTGTGCTTTCGCGTCGTGCCTTCCTTGAAGAGAATCAAAAAGAGACTCGCGACGATTTCTTGACCAATTTGAAGCCTGGCGAAATCCGTACCGGAAAGATCTCTTCTGTTGTTGCATTTGGTGCATTCGTAGATCTGGGCGGCATGGACGGCCTTATCCACGTTTCAGAACTTTCATGGAAGCACGTTGAGCACCCATCACAAGTTGTCAACATTGGTGACGAAGTAACAGTTCAAGTTCTCGAAGTGGACTTCAGCCGCGAGCGCATCAGCTTGTCGTTGAAGGCAACACAACAAGATCCATGGCAAGAGTTTGCCGGAAGCCACGAAGTTGGTCAGCTTGTTTATGGCCGCATCACCAAAATCGTTCCATTCGGTGCATTCGTTCAAGTGGGCGACGGAATTGAAGGTCTTGTTCATATTTCAGAGTTGTCAACGCACCACGTTGAGTCAGCTGAGCAAGTTGTAACACCTGGTGAAGAGTTGTGGGTCAAGATCATTGATCTCGACCTTGCTCGTCGTCGTATCTCTATCTCTGTTAAGCAAGCAGCTGAGGGTGGCGAGCTTGCAGCTGAATACCAAGGCCAGTTCGAAGTTGACGAAAACGGCAACTGGATCGGTGGCGATGACACCGAGCGTGAAGCTGCATGGGCTGAGTACTACAAGGAATATGGCCAGCCAGGCGAAGAGGGTGCAGTTGCTGCAGCCGACGCACCTGCTGCTGCAGAGCCAGCTCCTGAGGCCGACTAGGAACTTTCCTCGGTCATACGATGATTCTGATTGGCCTCACAGGCGGAATTGGATCAGGTAAATCCACTGTGTCGGCTCTTCTGGCTGCGCGCGGTGCGGTCATTATTGATGCCGATGCGATTGCGCGCGAGCTTCAGGCACCTGGTGCTCCGTTGCTCTCGCTACTTGCAGAGAAGTTTGGTGACTCGATTATTGACGCAAATGGAGCGCTTGATCGTGCTGCATTGGCTGCCATTGCCTTTTCAGACCCTGAAGCGTTGAAAGATCTCAACAAGATTGTTCACCCGGCTATTGCCAAAGAAATGGATGCTCGCCTCACGGCACAACGGTCTACAGACAACGTCGTGATATTGGACATTCCGCTTCTCACAGAGAATCCGCGGGCCGGTTTGAGTGGCGTCGTTGTCGTTGACATACCCGTGGAACTTGCAGTGTCACGTTTGGTGGAGTTTCGTTCGATGGCTGAAGATGACGCTCGTGCTCGGATTGCTAAACAGGCAACACGTGAAGAGCGTCGTGCAATAGCCGACAAGGTAATTGACAACTCGGGCGACATGACTTCTTTGAGTGGCCAGGTTGAAGATGTATGGCAGTGGGCTCTAGCTTTGCCACCTGCAGCCGAAGATGCAGGGGAACGCGTACCAGCCCCGTAACACGTGGGAAGTACGATTCGTCTGTGCCAGATTTTCAGGTTGTTTCCGCTTTCCAGCCCGCCGGAGATCAGCCAAAGGCGATTGCAGGGCTCACTGAAGGTATCAACACTGGCGACAGATTTCAGACCCTTCTCGGAATCACCGGTTCAGGTAAATCGGCCACAATTGCGTGGACTATTGAAGCGACGCAACGACCAACTTTGATTCTTGCGCCGAACAAAAGTTTGGCAGCACAGTTAGCACAAGAAATGCGTGAGTTCTTCCCACACAATCGTGTGGAGTTCTTTGTCAGTTATTACGACTACTACCAACCCGAGGCGTACATACCGTCTAGCGATACCTTCATTGAAAAGGACTCGTCTATCAATGATGAAATTGATCGGTTGCGTCACTCAGCAACCGCAGCACTATTGACGCGTCGAGACACAATTGTTGTGGCCAGTGTGTCGTGTATCTACGGAATGGGAGACCCCGAGGAGTATCGGGGCCAGTTGCTTGAATTGCATGTTGGAGTTGATTACGACCAACGCAGCATGTTGAGACGTCTTGTTGACTTGCAGTACGGACGAAATGACATGACTCTCGGGCGCGGTAATTTCCGAGTTCGTGGCGACACGGTAGAAGTGCATGCTGCATATGAAGAATCTGTAGCTCGTATCGAGATGTTCGGCGACACCATTGACCGAATCACCATGATTGACCCTCTGACGGGTGAGACATTGTCAGAGCCAAGTGAGATTGTTATTTTCCCGGCGACTCACTACGTAACCGGTGATGCACGTATGCGTCGCGCGGTGCTGGGTATTGAAAAGGAACTGCAAGAGCAGTTGGCAATGTTCGAGTCGCAAGGCAAATTGCTTGAAGCCCAACGCTTACGAATGCGAACCAGTTACGACCTCGAGATGATGCAAGAGATGGGGTATTGCAATGGCATTGAGAACTACTCGATGCATATTGATGATCGCCAGCCGGGTGAGCCCCCATTCACATTGCTTGATTACTTCCCAAAGGACTACTTACTCATTATTGATGAAAGCCACGTAGCGATTCCACAACTACACGCGCAGTACGCAGGCGATAGAAGCCGTAAGAACACTTTGGTTGAACACGGCTTTCGTTTACCTAGCGCCCGTGATAACAGACCACTGCAATTTGAAGAAACAATGGAACGCATTAACCAGTGCATCTTTATGTCCGCCACTCCAGCGCCTTTCGAACTCAACCACAGCCAACGAGTTGTTGATCAAATTGTTCGTCCTACTGGGCTAGTTGACCCGGAAGTAATTGTTCGCCCGACGAAGGGCCAGATCGATGACCTTATTGAGATGGTTCGCGGACGAATTGAGAATGGTGATCGCATTCTGGTGACCACGTTGACGAAGAAGATGTCTGAAGACCTAACGGACTACTTGTTAGAGCAAGGCCTACGGGTTCGCTATTTGCATTCCAATATCGACACGATGCAACGAATTGAGATTCTTCGGTCCTTACGCCTTGGTGAGTTTGATGTGTTGATTGGCATCAACTTGTTGCGTGAAGGACTCGACCTGCCCGAAGTGTCGCTTGTGGCCATCCTTGATGCCGACAAGGAAGGCTTCCTTCGTAGTGAGACGGCACTGATTCAGATGATCGGTCGTGCTGCCCGAAACGTATCGGGACAAGTAATTATGTATGCGGACAAAATCACGCCGTCAATGGAGCGCGCAATTGGGGAAACGAAACGTCGCAGAGAGACGCAGATTGCGTACAACCTTGAAAACGGAATCGAGCCAAAGACAATTCGCAAGGCTGTTGGCGACATACTTTCTTTCCTCAACGGTTTCGGAGAAGATTCTGCGCTGCCAGGCAAAGGCGGCCGACGTCAGCACGAGCGCGACAAGGTCAAACATGATCTGAAGTCACTTCCGCAACAGGAACTTGGCCGTCTCATCCAAACCTTGGAAGAGGAGATGCATGAAGCCGCCACAGACCTCAAATTTGAGTATGCAGCTCGATTGCGCGATGAAATAAATGATTTGCGACGCGAACTTCGTGACGCGCGATAGTCGTTCGGTAACCTTCCTATATGGCTGACCAAATAGTCGTACGCGGCGCTCGCGAACACAACCTCAAGAATGTCAGCATCGAACTACCGCGCGACAAACTCATCGTATTCACGGGTCTGTCGGGTAGCGGGAAAAGCTCTCTGGCCTTTGACACCATTTATGCCGAAGGCCAACGCCGTTACGTTGAAAGTCTCTCTGCCTACGCGCGCCAGTTTTTGGGGCAAATGGATAAGCCCGATGTGGATCTGATTGAAGGATTGTCTCCTGCAATTTCCATTGACCAGAAATCAGCAAGCCGTAACCCGCGTTCGACGGTTGGCACAATCACAGAGATCTACGACTACCTGCGTCTTCTGTATGCACGAATTGGTATCCAACATTGTCCAGTTGATGGAACTCGTTTAGAGCGTCAGACTCCGCAACAAATTGTTGACCGCATCATGACTCTCGCCGAGGGCACTCGCTTTCAAGTCTTGGCCCCGGTGGTTCGCGGACGTAAGGGCGAATACGACACATTGCTGTCTGAACTGGCAGGCCAAGGCTATGTGCGTGCTCGTATCGACGGTGAAGTTCGCGATATCGCCGAGTTTCTGGCCTCTGGCGAAAAGCTGGCTCGCTACGAAAATCACTCGATTGACATCATTGTCGACCGCCTGGTTCGACGTGATGACATCACGCGCCGCCTTACTGACTCTTTGGAAACAGCCCTTCGTTTAGCGGATGGTGTTGCGGGTGTTGAACTAGTAGCAAAGGGCGATGAAGAGGGCGAGATTCTCACCTTCAGTCAGCACGTTGGATGCCCAAAGTGTGGTGCTAGCTACGACGAACCAGCTCCGCGAAATTTCTCTTTCAACTCACCATTCGGGGCCTGTGACAACTGTGAAGGACTTGGCACGAAGTTTGAAGTAGACCCCGACTTGGTCATTCCTGATATGTCGATGTCACTTAATCAGGGTGCGTTGTCTCCATGGCGCACTTCTGACACGGGATATTTCCATCGTCTTTTGGTTTCGCTTGCCGAGGATGAAGGAATTGATCTTGATAAGCCTTTCTCAAAGCTTTCTGCAAAGCATCAGAAACTGGTTCTGCATGGCAAAGAAGGCGCGATGCAGGTCAAGTTCAAGAACCGGTTTGGGAAGGTACGCCAGTACAGCACCTCATACGAAGGAATCATTCCGTGGGTAAAGCGTCGTCACCTAGAAACTGAAAGTGACTACCTTCGCGAGCAGATTGAAAGTTACATGAGGCAAGTTCCGTGCCCGGCGTGTAACGGTGCACGACTTCGCCCAGCAACTCTTGCAGTAACCATCAACGAGAAACATATTGCTGATGTTTGTGACATGTCGATTGCAGATTCATCTGAGTTTCTATCTGGGCTTGTTCTGAATAATCGCGATTCCATCATTGCGGAACGCATCACAAAGGAAATCAATGCTCGTCTCGGTTTTTTGCTTGACGTCGGTCTGAACTACCTCACATTGTCCCGACCTGCTGGCACCTTGGCTGGTGGTGAGGCTCAACGTATTCGGTTGGCTAGTCAGATCGGTTCAGGTTTGGTTGGCACGCTCTATGTTCTCGACGAACCGAGCATTGGTTTGCATCAACGAGATAATCGTCGCCTTATAGACACACTCATCCGTCTTCGCGACTTGGGCAATACTGTTCTGGTTGTTGAGCATGATGAAGAGACAATTAAAGAGAGCGACTGGATTGTAGATATTGGACCCGGTGCTGGAGAACACGGTGGCTGGGTTGTGTACAGCGGTCCAGTAGCTGGAATTGGCTCTGCAACCGACTCCATTACAGGTAAATACTTAACCGGTAAAGCAAGTATTCCGGTACCAAAGAAAAGACGTGAACCGAGTGGTTACGAAATCACCATTCGCGGAGCTCGAGAACACAACTTACAAAATCTGGACGTCGCAATTCCTTTGGGCTGTTTTGTCGCGGTAACTGGGGTGTCGGGAAGCGGAAAGAGCACATTGATTCGTGACATCTTGTTGCCGTCAATGATGCAGAAGATTTACAAGAGTAAAGATTCTCCAGGTAAGCACCGCACAGTTGAAGGTATCGAGGCAATAGACAAGGTGATTGACATGGATCAATCTCCGATCGGCCGTACTCCTCGTTCGAATGCCGCTACCTATACAGGTGTATTCGATTCAATTCGTAAATTGTTCGCTGCTGCCCCTGAATCTAAAGTGCGCGGCTATCAACCTGGTCGCTTCAGTTTCAATGTGAAGGGCGGTCGCTGTGAAGCATGTTCGGGCGACGGAACAATAAAGATTGAGATGTTCTTTCTTCCAGATGTGTACGTGCCCTGTGAAGTCTGCAAAGGCGCCCGGTACAACCGCGACACGCTTGAGATTCAGTTCAAAGGCAAGAACATCGCCGAGATTCTGGATATGCCCATTTCAGAAGCTGTTGAGTTCTTTTCGAATCAGCCAACTATTGCACGACATATGCAGACACTTGTTGATGTCGGACTTGGTTACGTGCGCCTTGGGCAATCTGCGCCTACTTTGTCTGGCGGTGAAGCACAAAGAGTGAAATTGGCAGCTGAGTTGGCCAAGCGATCAACCGGGCACACGATGTACTTGCTTGATGAGCCAACAACAGGTTTGCACTTCGAAGATGTGCGTCGTTTGCTTACCGTTCTGTCTCGTTTGGTTGACCAAGGGAATACTGTGCTTGTTATCGAGCACAACTTGGATGTCATTAAGACTGCTGACTGGTTGATTGACTTAGGCCCTGAAGGTGGAAGCGGAGGCGGTCTTGTGATTGCTGAAGGAACTCCTGAAGCTGTAGCCGGTGTGCCAGGTAGTCATACCGGTTTCTATTTGGCGCCTATGTTGGGTTTGAAATCCATTCCAATGGACACAGCAAAGAAGACGGTTGTGAAAAAGGCAACCGTAAAGAAGCCTGCAGTCAAGAAAGCCGTGGCGAAGAAGACTGCAACGAAGCCAGCTACTGCGGCTAAACGTAAAACTCCTGCGAAGAAGTAACTATGACGGTTGAACGACCAACGGCGGGTTCGGTTCCAACGTCTCCAGGGTCATATCAATTCAAAGATGAGCTAGGCCGAGTGATCTATGTAGGCAAGGCATCGAATTTGCGTACACGAGTGTCCAATTATTTTCAGGATATTTCGCAGTTACACCCCCGAACCGCCGCCATGGTCACTGCTGCGCATTCTCTTGAGTGGATAGAGGTGCGTAATGAAGTTGAAGCATTGATTCTTGAGTACTCGCTTATTAAACAGCATCGACCTCGGTTCAATGTCCGGTTGCGCGATGACAAGAGCTATCCGTTTTTGGCTGTGACGATGGATGAAGAGTGGCCACGTGCTGTTGTGATGCGAGGAGTTCGTAAGAAGGGCACACGCTATTTCGGGCCGTATCCGCATGCTTGGGCAATTCGCGACACCCTTGACTTGCTGTTGCGCACCTTCCCGGTTCGTACGTGCAGTCAATCGAAATTCAATACCCACAACAAATTGGGTAAACCCTGTCTGCTGTTTCACATTGAGAAGTGCTCAGGGCCCTGCGTTGGAGAAGTTTCTGATACTGCGTACGCCGAATACGTAAAACAACTGTGTGCATTCCTAGATGGCGACACCGATTCAGTAGTCCTGCAGCTCCGTTCTGAAATGCTGGAAGCTTCCAAGAACATGGAATACGAAAAGGCTGGTCGAATTCGTGACCGACTCAGTGGCGTTGAACGTGCATTAGAGAAGCAACAAATGGTCGGGGAATGTGATGAAGATCTCGATGTGATTGGGCTTGTTGACGATGAACTGGAAGCTGCGGTGCAGGTGTTTTATGTGCGTAAGGGGCGAGTTGTTGGTCGAAAGGGTTTCATTCTTGACAAGGTGGAAGATTTGACGCCTGGTGGCTTGATTGATCGAATACTTGAAGAGATGTACGGAGACGAGCCAGCACTGGGTATTCCGTCACAAGTTCTTGTTCCGGTAATTCCAGATGATGCATCAACATACACGGAGTGGTTAACACACCTACGCGGTTCCAATGTTCAGATTCGTGTTCCGCAACGCGGAGATAAACGCGAGCTTCATGAAACAGTCACCGTTAATGCGAGAGAAGAATTCGCACGACATCGCTTACGTCGCGCGTCTGATCACAACTCTCGAAGTCAGGCATTGACGGAGCTGCAGCAGTTGCTAGATCTTCCAATAGCGCCATTGCGTATTGAGTGCTACGACATGGCCCACCTGCACGGAACTGACTATGTGGGCTCCATGGTGGTGCTTGAAGACGGTATTCCGAACAAGCGTGAGTATCGCCGTTTCGGCGTAAAAGAAGTGATTGGGAATGATGATTACGCAGCGATGAGAGAAGTCCTCACGCGTCGCCTTCAGGCGTATCTGGATTCGCGGAATGCACCGGCTCTGGAAGAAGGCGGGAAGCCCTCCAAATTCTCGTATCCACCACAATTGCTCTTGGTTGATGGTGGCAAGGGGCAGCTGGGTGTCGCAATCCAGGTGTTGGAAGAACTCGGACTAACAGATGAGATTCCTGTTGCGTCTCTTGCAAAGAAGTTCGAGGAGGTATTTGTACCTGGTCGTCAAGAACCAATCATTATTCCTAGGGGCAGTGAAGCTCTTTTCATGTTGCAACGAGTGCGCGATGAAGCACATCGCTTTGCAAACACGTTTCACAGAGAACTGCGAGGCAAGCGAATGATCTCATCTCAGTTGGATGGCATTCCAGGACTTGGTGAGGTGCGAGCAAAACGTCTTGTGAAAGAAATGAAAGGTGTCAATGCTGTGAAGAATGCTTCACGCGAAGATTTAGCCTTGCTGTCGTGGCTGCCCGCTGCAGTTGCCGATGCCATTCACTCTCATTTTCATCCTGACATCTAGTGTGTAGAGATGAGTGACAACGGTTTATGGGATGAACACGCCCAATGGTGGATCGATGGATTCACTGACGGCGCTGACCCTGAATATGTTGAGCAGATTATTCCGCTGGCCGTTGAAGAGTTGGCTGGTCGACACAAGGTTCTTGATCTTGGTTGCGGCGACGGACAAATAGCCCGTGCGTTGGCCGCCCAAGGATCTGATGTTCTTGGTGTCGACCCTACGCAATTACATATAGATGTAGCAATCGAACGTGGCGGAGGGCCTCGATACGTTCTTGGTGGCGCTACAAAGATTCCTGCCGATGACGAGTCCTTTGATGCAGTAGTTGCGTGTCTGGTGTTTGAGCACATTGACCAGATGGACGAAGCAATGACTGAAGTGGCACGAGTGTTGAAACCGCACGGCCAGTTCAGTTTCTTTCTGAATCATCCGTTGTTGCAGACTCCTGGAAGTGGCTGGATAGACGACCACATCATTGATCCGCCGGAACAGTATTGGCGAATAGGTCCATATCTCGTAGAGACAGAGTCGATAGAGGAAGTTGAAAAGGATGTGTACATCAGGTTCATCCATCGGCCTCTCAGCCGGTATGTCAATGCGCTTCTTGCTAATGGAATGAATCTTGAACGCATGGTGGAACCGTCGCCACCTGCTGGTTTTCTAGCCCGAGCACCTGAGTATGCATTGGCTCATACCGTTCCCCGTTTGTTGTATCTGCGTTCAACCAAGCATTAACTTTCAGCCTGTAGCCTTCGCATATGACTGACATCCTCGTTGTGACGGGACTCTCAGGTGGCGGGCGTTCGCAGGCCGCTGACAGCCTGGAAGACATGGGCTGGTTTGTCGTCGACAACCTACCGGTGGTGTTGATCGACAAAGTTGTTGAACTTTCTGGGGAGGCCGGGGGCGAGATCAACAAATTGTGTCTGGTGGTTGGTAACGCTCGCCAGCAAGCAGGCATTCTTGGCGCAATTGACACTCTGCGTGCGGAGGGCCACCGAGTAAGAATTGTCTTTCTAGAAGCAACTACTCGCGAATTGGTACGCCGCTACGAAGCGACTCGTCGTAAACATCCGTTAAGTGATGGAAGTCTCGGGCTGGAAGAAGTCATTGAGCGTGAGCGTGGTGCTATTGGTGAAGTGAAAGCAGCAGCCGACATCGTTATCGATACAACTGGTCTCAACGTTCATCAATTGAAGAGTCAATTGTCTTCGCTGTTTGGCACTGAGGACATCAAGGACTCCCTGCAAGTTTCAGTAACTTCATTTGGTTTCAAGCATGGTGTTCCGATTGACGTGGACATGATTCTGGATGTGCGATTCCTGCCAAACCCTCATTGGGATGAAGAACTGCGCCCTCTCAGCGGCCTCGACCAGCCAGTTAAGGACTATGTGTTGAAGTCGCCGTTGGCCTCTGATTTTTCCGAGAGAGTAAACAGCCTCCTCGAATTGATTCTGCCGGCGTATGTGCAAGAGGGCAGGAGCTATCTGACCATCGGAATCGGATGTACTGGCGGTAGGCACAGATCTGTTGCTTTGGCTGGCCATATTGCCGAGCGAATTGCTCAGATGGGCTACAAATTGCGCGTCACCCACCGCGATATCAGCCTCTAGAGGGTTCGCACATTGAGCGGGCACCCGTCGTGCGAGGGTGGCGAACTAAGGTGGGATGCGGTTCACCTTGCGTGAACCCCACGATTCTTGGTGAAAGGACCACATTGTGACTGTACGCGTTGGTATTAACGGATTTGGTCGTATCGGCCGTAACTTCTTTCGGGCAATTGCTGCTCGCGGTGCTGATATCGAGATTGTCGCAGTTAATGATCTCGGATCATTAAAGACAATGGCTCACCTTCTGAAGTACGACTCGGTGCTTGGTGTTCTGCCGAACACGATTGAAGCAGTCGACGGCGGAATCAGCATTGACGGAAAAGTCTTGAAGGTACTTACTGAGCGTGACCCAAAGGCTCTTCCATGGGGTGCGTTAGGAGTTGACCTCGTTATTGAGTCAACGGGTATCTTCACTGACCGCGACAAAGCAGCAATGCATCTTGAAGGTGGAGCTCCGTTGGTCATAGTCAGTGCACCGTCAAACGGCGCAGATGCCACCATCGTGTACGGCGTTAACCAGAATGACTTCAAGCGCGGCACTCACAAAGTGATCTCAAATGCCAGCTGCACAACCAACTGTTTCGTGCCAATGGTAAAAGTCCTTGACGATGCGTTCGGTGTGGAAAACGGATTGATGACCACAATTCATGCATACACCGGTGATCAATCTTTGGTCGATGGTCCTCACAGTGATCTTCGTCGTGCTCGCGGGGCTGCTATCAATATCGTGCCTACCAGCACCGGCGCAGCGCGGGCTACAAGCCTTGTTCTTGAATCAATGAAGGGCAAGCTTGACGGAACTTCATTGCGCGTGCCTGTTCCCACCGGATCAATCACAGACTTCGTGGCGAACTTGAAGAAGCCAGCATCAGTCGAAGAAATCAACGCAGCCTTCAAGGCGGCAGCTTCTGGCCCGCTGAAGGGAATTCTGGAATACACCGATGCGCCAATCGTCTCGAGCGACATTGTGACTAACTCGCATTCGTGCATCTTCGATAGCGACCTGACAATGAGCATGGGCTCCTTGGTGAAGGTTCTTGGTTGGTATGACAACGAGTGGGGTTATTCGAACCGCCTGGTCGACCTCACCTTGCACGTAACTAAGTAGGCACAGCAAATGGCACGTGTCCCAGTACTTGAGGACCTCGGAGATGTCGCTGGAAAGCGGGTTCTCGTCCGTACGGATTTCAACGTTCCGATGAACGGCCCGGACAACGCACGCGAAATATCAGACGATTTTCGCATTCGCGCAGCTTTGCCAACTATTGAATGGTTGACAAGCAGGGGAGCCACTGTCGTTTGTGCAAGTCATCTCGGACGCCCGAAAGGTAGCCCAGAAGCCAAGTATTCAATGGAGCCCGTTAGGCGTCGCCTTGCGGAACTTGCACCGGGCGTTGAACTACAAGAGAATTTGCGTTTCAACACTGGCGAAGAAGGCAATTCCCCTGAGTTTGTTGCAAGCCTTGTGAAGGGTATTGACATGTATGTCAATGATGCATTTGGAGCAGCGCATCGCTCTCATGCATCAATCGTTGGGCCTCCACGCACTTTGCCGTCGGCTGCTGGACGACTACTTGAACGTGAAGTTGAGATCTTGGGTTCCCTACGTGAATCTCCGAAGCGTCCGTTTGTTGCGGTACTCGGTGGTGCAAAAGTAAGCGACAAGATTGGTGTGATTGAAGCCCTTTTGCGTGTTGTTGATTCACTAGTGATTGGTGGAGGAATGTGCTTTACATTTCTTGCTGCTAAGGGCTATCCAGTCGGTGATTCTCTATGCGAACTCGATCAGATTGCTACATGTAAGAAATTGCTTGAGAATCCAAAACCTATTTACTTGCCAGAGGACATCAACGGACTCGATGCAAGTGGACAGTTTGCTTCGTACGGAGTTCGCCTGCCTGATGGGGCTAAGGGATTAGACATTGGGCCCGGAACTGCAGGGGCGTTTACTGACGTAATCATGGATGCTCGTACGGTTTTCTGGAATGGTCCGATGGGTATGTTCGAAGATGCTCGGTTTGCGGCCGGAACTCGCACTGTTGCAGAGGCCATGGCAGCTACGAAGGCTTTCACAGTGGTTGGTGGCGGTGACAGTGCCGCTGCACTAGCAACTTTTGATCTTGATGATCAGATCGATCATGTTTCCACCGGTGGTGGAGCATCATTAGAACTTCTTGAGTTGGGCGACTTGCCTGGCTTGGCTGCACTGAGAGGCGCCCCGAATGTCAAATAACTCACGTAGACCGCTCATTAGCGGTAACTGGAAGATGAACCAGAATCATTACGAAGCAATCCAGTGTCTCCAGAAGTTGGCGTACTTGGTTGGCAAAGACGATTTCGCAACCGTGGACGTAAGCATTCATGCTCCGTTTACTGATATCCGAAGTGTCCAGACTTTGATAGACGCCGACGACTTGAAGTTCTTACTGGGGGCTCAACATTGTTATTTCGAGGACAAGGGAGCTTTTACGGGCGAAGTTGCTCCTGCCTTCCTCGCAAAGCTTGGGGTGAAGTATGTGATATGTGGTCACAGCGAGCGTCGGGAATTGTTTGCTGAAACCGATGAGCTTGTGCAGAAGAAAGTTTCAGCAATTCTTGCGAACAAGATGATTCCGATTCTGTGTGTAGGTGAAACTTTGGCAGAACGAGAAGCGAAAGAGACTCTTACAAAGGTTCTTGGCCAGTTACGGGCAGGTCTTGCAAAGGTAACTCCGGAACAAGCTGCAACACTCGTCGTTGCGTACGAACCTATTTGGGCTATTGGTACAGGCAAGACTGCGACAACTGCCGACGCGCAAGAAGTGTGTCATGCCATTCGCCAGGAAATTGTTGTGTTGTTTGGTGCAGAGACTGCTGCTGCTATTCGTATTCAGTACGGCGGCTCAGTAAAGGCGGCTAACATCGCAGAGTTAATGAGGCAGACCGATATCGATGGTGCATTAGTGGGCGGTGCAAGCCTTGACCCTGATGAGTTCGCACGCATTGTTCAATACCGTCTGCACGAAGAGGCACAATGACCTCAACAATCGATTCTGTTCGTGAAGATGGCGTATCGCCGACTTCTACAGAGTCGATCGTAGGTAAATCACCGCGTGAACTTGCGTGGGCAAGAATGTCACGAGACAAAGTGTCGTTGTTCGCTCTTGGCATAATCATCACGTATCTCTTGGTTGCCGCTCTTGCCCCTGTTATTTGCGCGGTCTTAGGAATCAGCCCGTACGCACTTGATGGAGATGCCCTCAATGACTATGGCTTACCAAAAGGTGCCTTCGGTGGAATTTCAACGGAGCACTGGCTCGGTGTGGAACCAGGAACAGGCCGTGACATTTTCGCGAGGCTTATTTACGGAGCACGTGCATCACTGATGGTAGGAATTCTCGCCACTCTGTTGACTACCACGATTGGTCTTGTCATCGGCGTGGTGGCTGGTTACAAGCGAGGTTGGGTCGATTCCATCATCGGCAGATTCATGGATGTCACGCTCGCTTTTCCATCGTTCTTGTTGATCATTGCTCTCACGAGGCCCTTTACCCAGCGTTTGGAGTCACTAGGAGTTCCCGAGGGTAACCCAGCGCGAATGACGTACATCATTTTGGTGCTCGGAACATTTGGTTGGGTGTACGTAGCTCGCGTTGTGCGTGGACAAACCCTGTCACTTCGTGAACGTGAGTTTGTAGAGGCAGCTAAAGCTAGTGGTGCGACAAACCGACACATCATCTTCAAGCAACTATTGCCGAATCTTTGGGCACCAGTCATCGTGATTGTGTCACTGAGCCTTCCTGGTTATGTAGCCACAGAGTCGACCTTGTCATTCCTTGGCCTTGGACTCATGCAACCTGCTGCATCGTGGGGAGTCATGTTGGGGGACTCTGTTCGTTACTACAGGGCTGATCCCACCTATCTTTTTATTCCGGGCATCGCGTTAGTGCTGCTGGTAATGGCTTTTAATCTCGTCGGCGATGCTGTTAGGGATGCCTTAGACCCGAAGGCGGATCGACAGAATCTCCTGTAAAAGCACGTGACTTTCCCTTGGGAATCAAGTTCATTCTTGAGTGTTCAGCCGCCGTTTGCTTTGGGGGTAGTGTTTTACATCTTGTTAAGACACAAGACATGAAGGGGAGAAAATCATGAAACAGCGTCGTATTATCGCCGCAGTCGGTTTCGCTCTTGTTGCTTCAGTGGTCGCCGCAGCATGCGGTGGTAGCAGTGGTAGCGGAAGCGAAGGCGGCACGCCAACAAAGGGTGGAACTATCCACATTTTGTCAAGTGGTGAGCAGATTGCACACCTTGACCCGCAACGTAACTACACAGGCGATGATCTCGCTTTTGCAGGTTCAACGATGCATCGCACACTCACTTCGTATGCGTACGCAGCCGGTGATGATGGTTCTGGCATAGTTCCAGACCTTGCTACCGACCTTGGTACACATAATGAAGACGGAACAGTGTGGTCATTCACATTGCGTGATGGTGGAACCTTTGAAGATGGTTCTGAGATCACTTGTGCAGACGTGGCATATGGTGTGTCGCGTACCTGGGCCACAGACGTAATTACTGACGGACCTACATACGCATCGTCATATATTGATGCCGGTGATTACCCAGGCCCATACAAAGCAACTGCTGATCAGCAAGCTGCTTACGACAAAGCCGTTTCATGTGATGGAAAGACAATTACTTTCAATTTGAAAGTCCCTGTCGCAGACTTTAACTACACCACAACTTTGCTTTCCTTTAGCCCAGTGCCAAAAGCAGCTGATACTGGTGAGAAGTACGACATGAAGCCTGTGTCATCTGGACCATACAAGATTGAGTCCTACACAATTGGTAAGTCTTTGGTTCTTGTTCGCAATGAAAATTGGAGCAAAGACTCAGACCCAGTGCGCAGTGCAAACCCAGATTCGTTTGTGTATGAATTCGGACTTGATGAAGCAGTCTTGGATGAGCGCATGATTAAGGATGCGGGCGATGATCAGTTCGCAGTTTCTGCTGGAATTCAGCCAGAGAACTTGCAAACAATCTTCGAAGACGATGCTTTCAAAGATCGCCGCGTTGACTATTACGATCCGTTCGTTACGTACACCAACTTGAACGTGAAGAACTTGTCTTGTGTCGAAATTCGTAAGGCCATTTATTTGGCTCTTGACCGAGACGCACTTCGTAAGGCCGGTGGCGGACCGTACACAGGTGACTTCGCAGACGGTTACATCAAGCCAGCACTTGCGCTTGACTATAAGAAGTCAACATTGCCAGATGGCCTAAATGCTGATGGAACTGCAAACGTTGAAGCTGCTCAAGCAGCTATGACAGCAGCAGAGACAGCATGTCCTGCAGTTGCAGCGCGCGCGAGAGATGGTCTGTCTTTCTACCGTCCAGCAACCCCAGTATGGGACAAGGCAGTAGCTATCTGGATTGACTCACTTGGAAAAGTGGGAATCAAGTTGAAGGATGAGCCAGTAGAACCAAGTGTGTACTGGCCGACCGTTATGAACCCAGAAACTGACTACGACATTGCTCGTGGTGGCTGGGCTCCTGACTGGGCAAATGCTTCAACAGTTATTCCAGAACTCTTCTCAACAGCTGGTGGCTTCAACCTCACCCGTAACGCTGATGATCCTGACTATGCAGAATTCCAAGAAAAAGTGGATCTTGCTAAGAAGGAACTCGATCGCACGAAACAAGGTGTCATGTGGCAAGAGCTGAACCAGTATGTTGTTGATCGTTTGTGGGCGCTTCCTGGCACCTTTACAAAGGCTCAGAGCATTTGGGGTTCAAAGGTGGGCAATGCCTACCAATGGTCACCATTTGGGGCTTACAACTACGGAGATCTCTACGTTAAGTCGTAGGTAATTCACCTGGTAAAGGGGGTATCGGCTTTGGTCGGTGCCCCCTTTGCTGTTGGTGTGTAGTTGAGAATTAGGGTGAAAGGGGTCTTATGTTCTTGTTTATAGTGCGGCGTGTCTTTTTCGCCGTCGTTCTTCTTTTAGCAGTCTCGTTCTTTACGTACATGCTCTTTGCCATGTTGCCATCAGACCCAGCAGCACTGACGTGTGGAAAGAACTGCAAACCAGATGTGATTGCAGCAAACAGAATCCGGTTGGGCTATGACAAATCGCTGATGGAGCAATACTGGTTGTTCCTAAAGGGGATCTTTGCCGGGCGTGACTACGGAACCGGCGCAGCAGCGTTCAGTTGTGGTGCACCTTCTTTGGGTTATTCATTCGGACAACATGAGTGTGTTACTACTCTTATTGCACAAACCTTTCCCGTCACCGCGTATCTGTCTATCGGTGCGTTCATTTTGTGGATGTTTATCGGCATCAGTACTGGCGCCATCGCTGCCTTGAATAAGGGCAAATGGCAAGATCGTGCAGCATCAATCTTCACTTCAATCGGTGTCAGTCTTCCCACGTTCTACATCGGTCTATTGGTTCTCTTTTCCGTAGTGATCTGGTTGCGTATTCTTCCTTTTCCTTCGTATGAGTCACCTTTCGATAATTTCCCGGTCTTCCTGCGAACGATGATTCTTCCGTGGCTGGTTCTTGCTGTGTTGTCTGCTGCTAGCTACACGAGGCTTACGCGCAACGGAATGTTGGAAGCAATGAATGAGGATTTCGTTCGCTTGGGTGTGGCGAAAGGTTTAACAAGGCGAATCATTCTTCGCCGCTACGTGATGCGTCAGGCTCTTGTGCCCATCGTGACAATTGCTGGCCTTGACTTTGCTGGGTTGCTTGGTGGAGCAATCATTACGGAAAGCGTGTTTTCGCTTCCCGGGATGGGAAAGATGAGTATTCGTGCAGTGGTGGAATCTGACCTGCCAGTTCTGGTGGGCACCACTATGGTTGCGGCAGTTTTCATTGTGTTGGCAAATGTTCTCGTTGACATTGCATACGGCTATCTAGATCCACGTGTGCGGGTTAAATAGACATGTCAAACGAAGTAGTGCTATCTGTAAAGAACCTTTCAGTTGTATTCCACACTCCTGATGGAGACGTAGCAGCAGTAAGCAATGTTTCTTTTGATCTTCACAGTGGTGAGACTCTTGGCATTGTCGGAGAAAGTGGCTCTGGAAAATCAGTAACGGCCTCGTCAATCATGAGGTTAAACAACTCGATAACGGCCACAACGACTGGATCGATCCTTATCTCCGGTGTGGACATCTTGACTGCAGACGAGAGTGAAGTGCGCCGAATACGCGGCAGTGAAGTTGCGATGATTTTCCAAGATCCACTGTCCGCTCTGAATCCGTACTACACAGTGGGCAAGCAAATCGCTGAGGCGTATCTTGTGCATCATCCTCAAGTGTCAAAAACTGACGCACGAGCAGTCACTCTTGAGATGTTGAAGAAGGTGGGGATTCCAAATCCTGAAAAGCGAATTGACGAATTTCCACATCAGTTCTCTGGAGGCATGAGGCAACGGATTGTTATTGCTATAGCGCTTATCAATAATCCAAAGGTGCTGATTGCAGATGAACCGACGACCGCGCTTGACGTAACAGTACAAGCGCAGATTCTTGATCTGATGAAGGATTTGCAGGCCGAGTTCAACATGGCGATTGTTTTGATTACCCATGACTTAGGGGTCATCGCTGAAGCAGCAAAAGAAGTTCTTGTTATGTACGGCGGCAGAGTTGTTGAACAATCAACCGTTGATGCATTGTTTTCTGAGCCAACACACCCGTATGCATGGGGCTTGCTAGGGGCTGTTAATAGTCTGAGCAGTAGCGGGCGTGGCGCGCTTGCCACCATTGCTGGTTCGCCGCCATCTCTCATCGCGTTGCCGAGGGGTTGCTCTTTTAATCCACGTTGCACGTTCGCGTCAGAAATTTGTAGAAGTGAAGTCCCCGTGCTTCGAACGGTTGGCACCCAGGGATCTGTGGCTGCATGTCATCTTCCGGATAACGAAATTTTGACAATTGGTCGCGAGGTGGCGTCTCGATGAGCACCGACATTGCACTTCAAGCCATTGACTTGGTAAAGCACTTCGCAACTGGTTCTACTGGCATTCTTGGGCGCGCAACAAACATTGTGCAAGCTGTTGATGGCGTGTCATTCTCGTTGCCAAAAGGGAAAACCCTGGGGATCGTAGGGGAGTCTGGTTGTGGTAAATCTACACTTGCTCGTTTAGTGACTCGACTCATTGAACCTTCTTCTGGTTCTGTGGTACTCGATGGTGTTGACATCACAAAACTTTCTGGAAAAGCACTTCGAGAAATGCGCAGAAAACTGCAGATCATTTTCCAAGACCCGTATTCATCATTGAATCCGAGGCACTCCATTGGTCAAATTATTGGTGACCCGATGCGCATTCAAGGAATTGTGTCCCGAACCAATGAAAAAGCCGAAGTGCAAGATTTGATGCAACGAGTCGGCTTAAACCCAGAGCATTACAACCGCTATCCACATGAGTTCTCTGGCGGTCAGAGACAACGAATCGGAATCGCTCGTGCGTTGTCGCTACAACCGTCAGTGATAGTGGCCGACGAACCGGTATCTGCACTTGATGTTTCCATTCAGGCACAGATTCTGAATCTTCTTGAGAATCTTCAAAAGGATCTTGGTTTGTCTTTTGTTTTTATTGCTCACGATCTTTCAGTGGTGCGTCATATTGCCGATCAGGTTGCGGTGATGTACCTGGGCAGGATTGTTGAAGTCGGAGACGCAGCGACTGTGTACAGCAACCCTGCGCATCCGTACACGAAGGCACTGCTGTCGGCTGTGCCTGTGGCGAACCCTTCAATGCGTGGTTCAGGCAAGCGCATTCGCCTTGTGGGCGATGTGCCGTCTCCTATTGACCCTCCATCGGGATGCCGATTCCGCACTCGCTGCTGGAAGGCGACAAATCTCTGTTCGTCTGTTGAGCCCCCTCTGCAGGCTGATGGGGCCGGGAGAGTGGTGGCATGCCATTTCCCTGAAGAGACCCCAGTATCCGTGGGGTAGAGCCCCAGATAGGGCGATAGGATTTCTCTTCGTGCGATCCATTGTTATGTACATCACCCTCGTCTTGAACGTGGTTTCTATGTTGTCCCTCATTGTGGGCGTTTTGCTCCACAGTGGACAAGGTGGAGGGCTCTCAGACATGTTTGGTGGAGCCAGTGGAGCTGCGCTCGGTTCTGCAGCTGCTGAGCGCAACCTCAACCGCATCACAACGGTCTTTGCGACAATCTGGCTCTTCACAGTCATTGCGCTTTCTTTCTTGCTGAATTAGCTCGTCCGATTCTTAGATCAAACTAGGTATCCTGACACCCACGTCGAAGTGGCGAAATAGGCAGACGCACCGGCTTAAGGGGCCGGCGCCCGCAAGGGCGTGGGGGTTCAAGTCCCCCCTTCGACACCAAATTAAAAAGCGGCGCTTCGGCGCCGCTTTTCTTTTGTCCTATTTGAGATAGTCAGACAGGCGGGCGACCGTGAGCCCTTGAGCCTTGAGTCGCTTCTCTAGTTGTCTGATGCTTTGTGCAAGAGACCCGACGTAATGGGCAATCACGATATTTCCCCGGTGAATCTTTCCGTCCCATGTGGTGATGGTGCGGCCATTGAGGCTCACCGTCCAGAGAACCACATGAGAGATGCCACATGCTGCAGCGGCTTGAAGAGTTCGCTTGTCCCATGAACCATATGGCGGTCTGAAATACCCAGTTGTAGAACCGAATTTCTCTTTGATTCTCCGTTCACCCTCACAGATCTCTTTCTTCTGTTTCTCGAACGAAAGCCCCTTCAGTGCGATGTGGCGCGCAGTATGTGTGGCGATGTCATTGCGTGATCCCAAACCTGAAAACCAAGTTGCGAACGTGCCAACTTTTGTCGGCAATATGAAACTGGTGACTGGCCATTGCAGACGTTCCAGTTCTGCGGCTGCATCTGCAGGTTTGTCTGCGCCGTCATCGATTGTTAAGAAGACAACCTTGTCTGTTGTGTCGATCTTGTACAGCACTTTGGCCTGTGGTAATTCTGTTGCCGAAATCGATTGAGAACTCACTGAGATTACGGAACCGAGAGCGATTGAAGCTATGAAAACTCGACGAATCATGAAAGACACTTTACGCCATGGGGCGCAGATGTTTCTTCGCTGCGACGAAGTACAGCGCGAGTAGCAACATCAGCGCGCCGGCACAAGAGAAGGTCACGGGGGCATTATCTATTTTGCGGGCAATTATTCCCACTAATAGTGCAGCCATGGGGGCAAGACCGCTCATAAGAAGTGAATGGAACGCCATGACTCGACCCATTACTTGAGGGGGAGTGTTGTTCTGAATCAGTGTTTGACTGAGGTTCATATAGAAGCCGCCTCCCATTCCCCAGGCAAAGAGAAGGAATCCCATTCCGAATAGGGAGGTTGATTGACCAAGAAGTACTTGAATGCTTCCGCCCCAACACAAACCGCACATAAACCACAGCCCTTTTCGAATCATCTTGTGGTTGTACCGCATGATGAGTGTTGATGTCAGAAGTTGTCCGACGCCAAGCATGGCAAACAGCACTGTGGTTTGACTGCCTGAGGCGCCAGCCTGTTCTTTAGCTATCTGTGGGCCAAGAACAATCCATGGCGCCATCATGAATACGACGGAGCCGGCCAAGAGGACAAAGAATGAACGCACTGCAGCATTGCTTTGGATGAAGGAGAGTCCTCCGAAAATCTCTTCTCGAAGTCTACGACGGTGTGTGTTGTGGCTAGGAGGTAGTTCGAGAGGTAGCAACACAAGTAGCCCAATTGCATAAAGGACTGCTTGGAGCCAGAACGCACCTTCAATTCCCCATTGGCTGATTGCGGGACCCGCTGCAATTGGCCCGATGATTAAGCCGAAGTTGTTTCCAATAGTGCTGATGGCAATGGCGCCAACCAATTTGTCGCTCGTAACCAAAGTTGGGACGATGGCTGAACGTACGGGTGTTCCGAGAGCAATGAATATTCCAGCAACAAATGAACCAACGATTGCCCAGTTGATGGTCATTTGATCAAAGGTGATCATTGCTGCGATACCGATTGTGATTCCGAGTGCACCTATTTGGCTGACCATCAGAATGGCACGCCTGTTCATGTGGTCACTCATGACTCCGACGGGAAGGGATATGAGTAATGCCGGAACTCCCATGACGAAGAGAATGAATCCGCTGATGTCGGACTTTGCGCCTAGTCCTAGTGCTAACCAAACGAAAGCAAATCGTTGAGTGCTCTGCACCAAAATGAAGACAAAACTGTTCAGCCACAGCAAACGGAATGGTTTGATTCGAAGCAGATCAACTGGCCTGATTGCTTCATTGACGCTCATGTATTCAATGGTGTCAGGTTGCTACAAGAATTGGGTTACTGAAGAGACGAATACAACGACTCAATCAGTGCTCTGTTGCGTGGATTCTGCCATCGTGGACCCATTTGATTCATTACGTAGCCAAAACCAACTTTTGCCTTTGGATCACAGAAGCCCACTGATCCACCTGCACCAAAATGGCCGAACGACTCCGTGTTGGGGCCAAAACCGCGCTCCGGAATAGGCAATTGAAAACCGTGCGCAAACCGTGATGTTCGGTGGAGAATTCTGTCTTCACCGTTTGACACTTCTGATGAAGCAATGTCTAGTACTTCACGGGGGAGAACCGTACTGCCGTTATGTGTACCGCCGTAGGCAAGTGAAGTGTAGAGACGTGAAATAGCACGCGCCGACGCATGAACATTTGTACTTGGCATTTCAGCAACGCGCCATGGTGCGCTGTTCACTACACCTGCACCAGAAAGTCCAGACGGGTTGTAGTAGGTATTGAATTGAAGTAGTTGCTCTTCGTCGAGGCCCTCTGGTTGATGCTCTGGAAATGGATCATTGGGCCACTCGTAATCGGCTATTCGTGAATGCAGTTCTACAGGAGTACCCAAATAGATTTCAGCGTGTAAGGGCTTGGCAATGAATTCGGAGATCAATTCTCCGACTGTCTTTCCAGACGCGCGACGCAACACTTCACCAACCAGGAAACCGTACGTATTGACGTGGTATCCGTGTTCCTTCCCAGGGGTCCACCACGGCGTCTCTGTTGCCAAAGCTTCTGTTATTAGTTTCCAATCAAACATCGCGTTTGGTGCAAGGCGATTGCGTACTGCTGGCAACCCAGCCCTATGGCCGAGTAGGTCTCGTAAGGTCAGATGCTCTTTGCCGTGTGCTGCGAACTCTGGCCACAAGGATGCGACGCGGGTGTCATACGTGATGAGACCCTTTGCGACGCATTGAGCTGCAACAACTGCGGTGACGCCCTTGCCGATAGAGAAAGCGTTAACAAGTTGGTCTTCTTGCCAGATGGCCGATTTCTGGGGGTTAGAGAATCCACCCCACAGGTCGACAACAGTGACCCCGTTAACGGTCACACAGACAGAAGCACCAATTTCTCCGTGCTCTATGAAGTTGTTCTGGAATGCATCACGCACCGCGTGAAACGCCGCATCACATGATCCGTGAATCGGCGTCTGCATTGTTAGAGAGCTGACTTCTCCAGGATGTGGATACCACAAGCAGAACCAAGACCAATGACGTGTGCAAGACCGACCTTGGCGCCTTCAATTTGACGAGGTCCGGCTTCTCCACGCAGGTGATGGCAGACTTCCCAAATATTTGCGATGCCTGTTGCTGCGATTGGGTGACCCTTTGATTCGAGGCCGCCAGACACGTTGACTGGCATTGATCCGTCTCGCCAGGTTGCACCTGAATTAAAGAAATCAACAGCTCCGCCTTCTTCGCAGAGCATGAGGTTGTCATAGTGAACAAGCTCGGCTGTCGCGAAGCAGTCATGAAGTTCTACAAGGTTGAGGTCTGACGGTGAGACGCCAGCTTGCTCGTATGCCTGCTTGGCTGCAATGCGGGTCAATGTATTGACGTCTGGAAGAACTTGGCATGCCTCTTGGTATGGGTCGCTTGTCAAGATTGACGCTGAAACCTTGATTGCACGACGCTGTTGCTCAAGTGACAGTGTCTTCAACTTTGCTCCGCTCACAACTACAGCAGCTGCAGCGCCGTCACAGTTAGCTGAGCACATTGGGCGAGTGTTCGGATAGGAAATCATGATGTCGTTCATGATTTCATCGAGTGACATGCGCTTTGTGTACGCAGCAAGTGGGTTCAACGTCGAATGTGCGTGGTTCTTTTCCGAAATCTTTGCGAACAGTTCGAATGTGGCGCCACCATATTTGTGGCCGTACTCCATGCCGACTTGGGCAAAAGTTCCGGGCATGGCTGCCGTTCCGATGAGACCATCAACGTTTGTTACAGAACCGAATCGACCAGAAGGAGTCCATTCCTTGTTCTTTGACTTAGGAGCTCCGCCGCCACCAAGGAGACCAACGCCAGCAAGTTTCTCAACACCAACTGCAAGTCCCATGTCGCACTCGCCGGCTTTGATGGCCATGATGGCCGTACGAAGCGCTGTTGCGCCGGTGGCGCATGCATTCGAGACGTTGTAAACAGGGATACCGGTTTGGCCAACTTGTTTCTGAATCATTTGTCCGATGCCGCCTTGGCCCATGAGGCAACCAGCAGCCATCACGCCAATGTCTTTCATTGTGACTTGAGCATCAGCTAACGCAGCAATAACTGCTTCGGATGCAAGGTCAACAGTGTCCTTGTCGGGATACTTCCCAAATTTGGTCATGTAAATTCCGAGGATGTAGATGTCGTCAGTAGCCATTGTGTTCTCCGTTGTGTGTTGATTGGGTTGTGTTGATATTAAAACTAATTACGCGGGCTCGTAGCCAAAACCAATGGCTTCGAGGCCATTGTCGTCAGCACCAAGTGAATAGGTAGTGAGCTTTACCTTCATCCCGAGTGTCACTTTTTCTGGAGTGGCCTCGACGTTTGCAAGGTTTCCGCGAACGCTTGTGCCTGCGCAATCAATGATGGCTGCTACGAAAGGCACTGGCACGCCAGGAGCTGCGAAGGTAACAATTGTGAATGAGCGAACAATGCCCTCATTGGCAATCGCTACCTTTTTGAAGTCTGTAGCGAAGCAGGATGCACACGCATTGCGACGATCGAAATAACGTGCACCACACTTCGTGCATTCGTTGGCAGTGAGATGAGGGGAGTCGCCGAGGACGAGGTAGTCAACCAGTGGTACTTGAGTGATGGTCATGTTTTCCCTTAACTATTATGAAGTTCCCATACCTTATGCCCTGTATGGGGCCCGTGACCGAGCCAGAGAAGCATTACGGGTTCTAGGATGGGCTCACAGCTGTTAGCTGTTTGTGAAGGGATGCCAAATGGCAACGTGGCGAAACTGGGCAGGAAATCAAAAGGCAAGCCCTGTATCCATTGATGCCCCCAGGTCCGTGGCTGAGTTGGCTGCCCTCGTGGCAAGAGCATCAGAGCAGGGCCAGAAGGTGAAGGCAGTTGGGTCAGGGCACAGTTTCACTTCGGCTGCTGCAACGAACGGCCGCATGATTCGCCTTGAGAACTTGAACGGCATCCTTCATGTCGATCGTGCAACGTGTCAGGTGACAGTTGGGGCTGGTACTCGACTATCAGAACTGAATACCTTGCTTGATGCCGAAGGCCTTGCACTTGCGAACCTAGGCGACATCGCATATCAGACAGTGGCGGGTGCAATTTCCACTTCCACACATGGAACCGGCAAGGCGCTGACTGGCTTAGCTGGCCAAGTTGTGGCGATGAAGTTGGTGAACGGCCACGGTGAGATAATTGAATGTTCGCAATCAGTAAACCCCCACATTTTTGATGTTGCCAGAGTTTCTGTGGGGGCTCTCGGAGTTATCACTGAGTACACATTGCAAGCAGTCCCATCTTTTCGTCTGCGGGCGTTAGAACAGCCGATGAGGCTCGATGAAGTGTTGGAAAACGCCCATGATCTAGCAAGCACAAATGACCATTTTGAATTCTTCTGGATTCCTCACACCAAATGGGCGTTGACCAAACGGAATAACCGCACAGAAGATGAATTGCAGCCATTGCCACGCGTAAAAGGTTGGATTGAGAAAACCTTCATGGAGAACTACGCATTCGGCGCAGTGTGCCGTATTGGTCGCGCTCGTCCGTCTCTTATTCCTCGCCTTGCAACCGCACTGCCGTCGTCTGGGTCTCGCGAATACGTGGATCAGAGTTTCAAGATTTTTGCTAGCCCGCGAATTGTTCGCTTCTACGAGATGGAACATGCTTTACCTGTAGAAGCGCTTGTGCCTGCATTGAGAGAGATTCGCGCGATGGTTGACAGAAAGGGATACCTGCTTAATTTCCCTGTTGAGGTGCGCTTCACTAAGGGCGACGATGTTCCGCTTTCAACCGCATACGGAAGAGATTCTGCTTACATAGCCGTGCATGTATACAAAGGGATGGAGTGTCAGCCATTCTTTCGAGACGTTGAAGACATTCTGCGTGCATATGACGCTCGCCCGCATTGGGGCAAGATGCACTACCGCGAGGCAGATGAACTATCGAAGCTGTATCCGCGTTGGGATGAATTCATCACGTTACGGAATCAGTTGGATCCGCAGCGCACATTCTCGAATGCCTACAGCGACACTGTTTTCGGCAAATAGTTTCTAGAAACAAATGTCCTGTGGGCGAACTGGGCAACGATCAATTGACTTACCAGTGGCGTTGCGAATTGCTGCGACTATCGCTGGTGTGACGGAGATGCAGGGAGCTTCACCAACGCCTTTTGCACCCATGGGTGCTTGAGGATCTGGTACTTCTATCATCGAGATAACAACTTGTGGTGCGTCGAGAGCGGTAGGCAAGAGATAGTCGGTGAAACTCGGATTACGAACAATCCCATTAGTCACAATGATTTCTTCCATCACGGCTAAACCAAGACCCTGAGCAATTCCGCCTTCGATTTGTCCAGTTACCGACATCGGGTTCAGAACTCTTCCTACATCTTGCGCAGTCGCTATTTGCACAACTTTTACCAACCCGAGTTCGACGTCTACATCGACGACTGCGCGGTGTGCAACGAAGGCAAAAGCTACGTGGCAATTTCCTTGACCATTCTCATCAAGATCTTCAGTTTTTCTGTGGTGATACTCGTAAGTTTCTGAAACTGAGAAATTTGCTGACGCCTCTTGCACCGAGATGCGTAGGGTGCCGACAGTGTCAATGATGTCGGTGTCGTCAATCGCAAGGCGCAGAGGATCGATGTTATGCACCGCACCAACATGCTCAAACAATCGTTCACGTACCATTCGACATGCTCCGTCTACGGCGCCGCCGCTCATCCATGTTTGGCGTGATGCAGATGTTGAGCCGGCAGAACCGATTTGCGTATCGATGGTGTCGTAGGTGACATTGTCGACGCCAAGAACTGATCGAGCAATCTGCGGTGCAAGTGTGACGAATCCTTGTCCAACTTCACTAGTTGCAAATTTCAGTTCTACTGAACCATTAGTGAGTGTGCATCGGGCTGTTGAGTAGTCGTCAAAACCCTCGCTGTACATAAGGTTCTTCATGCTGACGCCCCAGCCGATACCGCGAACGATGTTTCTGCGGTCAGCCGTGCGACCAGAACCGCCTGGCAAGTCAAGTTCGTGTGGGTGAGAACCCATCTCGGCGGGTAATGGCATTGCTGCTGTTTCACGTATGCAGCGTTCTAACGGTGCAACACTTTCCAAGACTTGCCCGGTGATCATGGTGTCACCGGTGTGGATGATGTTTCTGAGACGAATCTCTACTTCATCGATGCCTGTTGCGGCTGCAAGCTTGTCCATTTGACCTTCATGTGCAAAGCACGCCTGCACAACACCGAAGCCACGCATCGCGCCACATGGTGGGTTGTTGGTCCGAACGGCGTACCCGTCAACGACGGCGTTAGGACACTGGTACGGCCCTTGTGTGTGAGTAACACCGTTAATGAGAACGGCCGACGATGTAGAGGAATACGCACCACCGTCAAAAACGAAACGTGCTTCGATTTTTACGATTCGACCGTCTGTATTCGCATGATGTCGCATCCAGATTTGAGCAGGGTGACGGTGCACATGGCCAAAGAAACTCTCTTCGCGTCCATACTGCATTTTTACCGGGCGACTAGTCCGCATGGCTAGTAACGCGGTGTGAACCTGCAAACTGATGTCTTCGCGCGCACCAAAGGCACCGCCAACACCGCCAAGAACTAATCGGACTTTTTCTTCTGGCATGCCCAAGCACTTAGCCATCTGTTTACGATCTTCGTGTAGCCATTGTGTAGCAACGAAGACTTCAACTCCTGCGCCATCGTGATCGGGGATAGCCAGTGCAGATTCTGTTCCGAGGAATGCCTGATCTTGCATGCCTATGTCGTACGTACCTTCCACAACTATTGGTGCAGTTGCAGTGGGGTCACCGTGCATGATGCGCTGCCGTCTGATGATGTTCCCATCAGGATGAATTGGCTCGTGTGAAGCGTCTATCGCATGCTCTGGGTTGGTGAGAGGTGTAAGAACTTCATATACGACTTGAATAGCAGCTAACGCGCGTCTGCATGTTTCAGGATGGTCGGCAGCAACTGCTGCAACAGGCTCTCCCATGTAACGCACAACGTCCCTAGCAAAAACTGGTTGGTCTTCACTGATGAGGCCGTACGTCAGTTGACCGGGGACATCTTCAGCTGTTATCACGCATTCAACACCGGCAATCTTCCAAGCACCGGAGACGTCAATAGAAACAATTCGGGCATACGGGTGCGGTGAACGTAAGGTTGCGCCCCACAACATATTTTCTGCATGCAAGTCAGAAGAGAACGCGAAGTCGCCTTGCACCTTTGAAATTCCGTCCGGCCGTAAAGCACTTGACCCGAGAATGTCTCGCTGAGTCTTTGTAATCGTCATGACGAAACGCCCTTTCGTACAGAGATCACTGTGTCGACTGCTGCGAAGATTCTCCCGTAGCCCGTGCATCGACAAATGTTGCCCGACAAGGCTTCCTTGATCTCTTGTTCGTTTGGCGAGTCATTGTGATCAAGTAAGTGATGCACGGCCATCACAAGACCCGGGGTACAAAAGCCGCACTGAACTGCGCCTTCAGTTATAAAAGCCTCCTGAACATCTGTAAGAGAGCCGTCATCGTTCAGCCCCTCAACTGTTGCAATCTGCGTGCCAACAGCGGTTGCTGCCATGACTAGACAACTGCATACGGCTGCATTGTCAACAAAGACAGTGCAACTACCGCATTCACCCTGTTCGCACGCTCCTTTGGAGCCTGGAAGCCCGAGTCTTTCGCGTAGAACGTAGAGAAGACTTTCGCCGATCCATGCGTCTGATACCTGCCGTTCAACACCATTAACGGTGAGGCTGTAATGCTCTAATTCGCTCATTTTTGGACTCCTCGTAGTAACAGTCGCGCGGCTAAAACGCCGACAGCATGTCGTCGGTATTCCGCTGTTGATCGATGATCATCTATTGGACGCGACTCAGCGCGTACGTGGTCTGCGAATTCCTTAGCCAACGAATGATCAATATTTGCCAACCCAATTGAATTAATCCAGTTTTCTGATTCAGTGCAACGGATTATCGTCGGGCCGAGAGAACCGAGAGCGACACGAACTTTGTTGTCATGAATTGCCAGACACACTGAGGCAACAGAGATAACCATGGCATTGCGCACTCCAACTTTTGCGTAACCCTGCCAACCGTTCGTGATGGGGATTGAGACGCCCGTGATGATCTCGTTAGGCAAACGAGAGTTTCTCTTTGGGCCCACCATGAACTCTGCAAAAGAAACGGAACGACGCGAAGACTCAGATTGTAAATGCACGACGGCATCTAGAGCGGCCAGAACGGGAAGTGAATCACCAGCTGGTGAACACGTTCCGAGATTGCCACCGATAGACCCAGCTGCCCGAATTTGTGGTGACCCAACTGTTCGTGCGGCTTCAGCTAGCGCAGGCAGCGCCTTTGCAAGGTCACCGTGTTCCATTGTTGCGTAGGGCACAGATGAGCCGATGTGAACGAGGCCGGAAGCGGTGTCAATGTTCCAACGTTGAAACTCAGGAATATTTCGAAGTGCGATAACGGTGTCGGGGTGTCTGTGGTTGAAATTTACTTCAACCATCATGTCGGTGCCACCAGTAAGAAGATGCGCGTCAGGGTTCTTTGATAAAAGCTGAGTTGCTTCTGTCAAGGAAGATGGAATGAATATCGGCATTTTTACCTCAAGGCAAGTTTCTTATGGAGTTTTGTTGTTGCTTCAAATGCTTTACTTCTTATTTCATTCATGTCGAAATGGGTAGGTTTGCCGTTGTCAACTACTAGATTTCCATCGACTCGAACCTCAACACATCTGATACCCGGTGTAAACGCGGCA
>CAIZMV010000035.1 GCA_903934195.1 uncultured Acidimicrobiaceae bacterium
AGTCGCGAGGTGAACAGCTTCGAATTCGAGCGGTTCAACGTTCAGGTTTGGTGTCATTGGGTCGCCGCCCCATTGCCATGCGGCAACGTGGCAGTAGTTCACATCATCACGAAGTGCTTCGCCTTCGTCTGTCTGATATTCGGAACGGAAGTGGCCGCCGCAGCTCTCATTTCGATCAAGAGCATCGCGACACATCAGCATTCCCAACTGGAAGAAGTCATCTACGCGGCCAGCTTTTTCAAGGGTTTGGTTCATATTGTCACCATCACCAGTAACGCGAAGGTCTGTTTTGAATTCTTGATACAGCGCAGGAAGAAGTTCCAAAGCTTTTTTCAATCCTTCTTCAGTACGTTCCATCCCGCAGTAATCCCAAATGATTTTTCCGAGTTCACGATGGAAGTAATCAGGTGACTTTGTTCCGTTAATTGCAAGGTAGGCATTGAAGCGTTCGCGAGCAGCTTCTTCAGCAGCTTTGAACTCAGGATGATCAATACCTGGCATTGATTTACCCAACAACGGAGCGAGTCCGTTTCCGATTGTGTACGGCAATACGAAGTAGCCATCTGAAAGACCTTGCATCAGTGCAGATGCACCAAGACGGTTTGCGCCGTGATCAGAGAAGTTTGCTTCACCAGCTGCATACAAACCAGGAATGTTTGTTTGCAATTCGTAGTCGACCCACAAACCGCCCATTGTGTAATGGCTAGCTGGGTAAATACGCATTGGTGTCTCGTATGGGTTTTCGCCCGCAATACGTTCGTACATTTCGAACAAGTTGCCATAGCGCTCTTGCACTACGTCGTGGCCAAGACGCTCAATTGCCTCGGAGAAGTCAAGGTAGACACCGTTCTTCTTTGGTCCGACACCTTGTCCTTTGTCAACAAGGCGCTTTGCTGCACGAGATGAAATATCGCGTGGAGCCAAGTTGCCGAATGACGGATACAAACGCTCGAGGTAATAGTCGCGCTCTTCTTCTGGAATGTCGCGAGCCTGACGAGTTTCATCTGGATTTACAGGGACCCATACGCGACCATCGTTACGCAACGACTCTGACATCAACGTTAGTTTTGACTGGCTGTCATCACTTTGTGGAATGCATGTTGGGTGAATTTGCGTGTAGCACGGGTTTGCAAACAATGCGCCTTTGCGATGTGCACGCCACGCTGCAGTGACGTTGCACGCCATTGCATTAGTTGACAAGAAGAATGCGTTTCCGTATCCGCCTGTTGCCAATACAACTGCATGTGCAGCATGCGATGAAATTTCACCTGTTACAAGATCACGTACAACGATGCCTGATGCACGACCGTCGATGACAACGATGTCGATCAATTCTGAGCGGTTGTACAAACTGATTCCACCAAGGCCAACTTGGCGTGAGAACTGTTGGTACGCACCAAGCAGCAATTGCTGACCAGTTTGACCACGCGCATAAAAAGTACGGCTGACTTGAGCTCCACCAAATGAACGGTTGTCTAAAAGACCACCGTATTCACGGGCGAATGGCACACCTTGGGCAACCATTTGGTCAATGATGTCAACGCTGACTTGTGCCAAACGATGCACGTTTGCTTCACGCGCACGGAAGTCGCCGCCTTTGACGGTGTCGTAGAACAAACGGTGAACACTGTCGCCGTCGCCCTTGTAATTCTTTGCGCCGTTGATGCCACCTTGTGCAGCAATTGAGTGCGCACGGCGAGCAGAGTCATGAAATGTAAACGCATCAACTTGATAACCAAGTTCAGCAAGTGTTGCTGCAGCTGATGCACCAGCAAGGCCGGTACCTACAACAATGACTTTGAATTTGCGCTTGTTGTTGGGGTTAACCAACTTCATGTTTTCTTTGTAGTTATCCCACTTGTCGGCAACGGGGCCATCAGGAATTTTGCTGTCAAGTTTGACTGTGTTCTTTGCGAACAGTTCATCAGTAAGAGTCATGATCGTGTCTTTCTTCTTCGAGGCGTGTCGGTCAGCCGACAATGCCAGCCATTACAGCGATAGGGAATGAAACGTTGCCGACTACGACAAGAGAGGCGAAGCCAGTAGCAAAGCCACGGCGCCAGTTATTGAAACGTGGATTGTTCCAGCCAAGTGACTGAAAGATGCTCCATGTGCCGTGGAACAAGTGAATGCCCAACAAAATGTTTGCAACTACGTAAAACAAGGCAACTGGTGTGCGCTGAAATGAATACACGATGCTGGCATAGACCGCCTTCAGTGGCTCCTCATCGCC
>CAIZMV010000036.1 GCA_903934195.1 uncultured Acidimicrobiaceae bacterium
GTTGCGGGCGAATTGCGCAGCGGAGTTGGCGCTACCGGACTCGTGTGGGCAAACGGTGGGTACACCACGAAACATGCATTCGGTGTGTATGCAACAACTCCACCGAAGAATGGTTTCGCATACGACTATCCGCAAGATCAGATCGATGCATTGCCACGCAGGTCACTCGCATCACCTGCCGATGCTGCTGGCGAGATGACTATCGAGGGATACTCCGTCATGCATGACCGTGAGGGCAACCCCGAGCGTTCAATCGCATCGTGCATACTCGCCGATGGTCGACGTGCCTGGGCAGACACTACAGACGTTGCTATTGGTCGTGACATGTGCGTCAATGAATGGGTCGGCCGCACAGTTCGTGCCGATGAGTCAGGTACTCTGCTCGCGTGAGCGATACATTCCCCCGCCAATACGCACGAACGCAACGACTATCGCTGGGGGAACCTCGTGGCTTCACCGTGTCACCTGATGGTTCCCGAGTCATCTTCATTCGTTCTCACTCTGGCTCTGACGCTGTTAACACTTTGTGGAGTCTTGACACCACAACGGGCATTGAACGCGAACTTCTTGATCCGCGCACACTGAATACTGACTTAACTGAATTGACAGCAGCGGAACTACGGCAACGTGAACGCGCTCGTGAAGGTGCAAGTGGCGTCACGTCCTATGCGTGCAACCGGGAAGTCACTCTTGCTGTGACTGTTTTGGGTGGAAGTGTGGTGTTGATTGACCTTCTCAGTGGAGTAGCAACAATGCCGACCATCGAGTCTGGTGTCTTTGATGTTCGCCTCTCCCCTGACGGCAACACCATTTCCTATTTGCGTGGAACATCGTTATGCGTTTCATCACTTGCCGGTAATGAGCGAATCATTGCATCCGACACGAATGAAGCAATTTCCTGGGGTAATGCAGAGTTCATTGCAGCCGAAGAAATGGGTCGATTCCGCGGTTATTGGTGGGCACCGGATTCGCAATCGATTGCCGCATGTCGTGTTGATGTTTCCTCCATCAATGTCTGGCACATTGCAGACCCTGCACACCCTGAATTACCTGCAACAGAACATCGGTATCCAGCAGCAGGTACACCGAATGCTTCAGTGTCACTTCACATCATCTCTCTTGCATCAGCAGTTTCACAGCAGGTGGAGCTTTCAGGCAATTGGGAATATCTCAACACCGTTTCTTGGAATAGCGCGGGCCTCATTGCGCAAACTCAAACACGCGACCAGAAGAAGATCGACATTCACTCGATTGATTCAACTACCGGGAAGGCCACGATAGTTTTCTCAGACACCGATGACGCGTGGGTTGAACTAGTTCCTGGCGTTCCCGCGTTGCAACAAGATGGCACTCTGGTCACATGTGCTGATCGAGATGGCTCACGGCGTCTTCTAGTGAACGGTGAGTCCGTAACACCAACCACTCTGCAAGTTCGTAGCGTCGTATCAGTCGGTGACAGCATCATGTTTATGGCAAACGACATCAGTACGCCATGGGAATTAGATGCGTGGGCCTACAAGAATGGCTCGCTTCAGCAAGTAACTCAGTCACACGGCGTGGCCTCCGTCAGCGGAACTAGCCAGTGTTATGTATCACGAGTTTCCACTCTCGACACTGAACGTGCTCAGTTCACTGTTCATACAACCACCACAACTCATCACATTGCATCGCTTGCAGAAACCTCACTCGTGCAGCCAAATGTTCGCATCATGTCTGTTGGACCCCGCGGTATCCCTGTTGCAATACTTCTGCCACGTGATGGACTCTCTACAAAACTTCCCGTATTGTTTGACCCGTATGGCGGCCCACATGCGCAACGTGTTGTTGCTTCTCGCGCGGCCTACAACTCATCTCAATGGTTTGCGGACCAAGGTTTTGTCGTTGTCATCGTTGACAACACCGGAACCCCAGGCAAAGGCAGTGTGTGGGAACGAGGCGTCATGAACGACCTCGCTCAACCAGTCCTTGATGATCAAGTAGAGATCTTGCGAGACCTTAATGATCTTGAACCGCGTGCCGATACTTCAAGAGTTGGTATTCGTGGTTGGAGCTTTGGTGGTTATCTCGCAGCTCTCGCCGTACTGCGACGCAGTGATCTGTTTCATGCTGCCGTAGCTGGCGCACCCGTAACTGATTGGCGCCTGTACGACACTCATTACACAGAGCGCTACCTCGGCAACCCAACAACTAATGCCAGCGCCTACGAGACAACATCATTGTTCAACGATGCTGAACATTTACAGCAGCCACTGTTGCTGATTCACGGACTAGCCGATGACAATGTTGTGGCAGCACACACTTTGCAATTGTCGTCTGCCTTGCTTGCTGCCGGAAAACCTCATGAGGTATTACCGCTCTCAGGCGTAACTCACATGACTCCACAAGAAGTAGTGGCTGAGAATCTGTTGCTTCACCAATTGGAATTCTTACAACGTCATCTCTGTTAACGCGGAGAAGTGCCCGTCACGAATCGGTCAAGACCTGCAAGGTCTTTGTGCACCGACAGATTCTTGAAACCCGCTGATTCAAATAACTGCGACACAACTTTCGCTTGGGTGAAGCCCATCTCAACTGCAAGTAAGCCGCTAGGAACCAACCAATTAGCAGCGCCGGAAACAACGACTCGTAAATCGTCTAGACCATCAGTTCCCGCGAATAACGCGTTGTGCGGTTCCCACTTCAAAACAGATTCACCTACTAGTGGGTCACCCGTTGCGATGTACGGAGGATTGCTGACGATTGCATCAAGGGAACCCTGAAGGTCTGCAGGCAATGCCTCGTACCAACTGCCGTGCCCGAACCGAGCACCGACAGCATTGCGACCAACACCGGCCGCATTTGCACGAGCGACATGAAGCGCATCTTCAGAGACATCAGTCATCCATACTTCAGCAGATTCAAATGGCAACTCGTGCAATATGGAAAGCCCAACAGCTCCTGACCCAGTGCCAAGGTCTGCAATTGTTACGCCTCGACCAACATCACGAATCTTTTGCAATGCATAACGTGTCACGTGTTCCACTAGAAGTTCGGTCTCGGGTCGCGGAATAAGTACACGCGAATCAACGAGTAAGTCAAGACGTCGAAACGCCCATCGCCCCATGACATATTGCAATGGTTCACCCGTTGCGTACCTAGCAAGCATGCTGTGCAGATGCTGAGCAGATCGCTCACTCACTAACTCATCGAGAATGTCACCAAATTCGTCAGCATCACAGCCGCTGGCATGTTCACACAGCCACTGCGCAATAGTGCGCTCTCCCACTTCGCCTTGGGTACGTTTCACCATCTCACGCCATGTGACGTGAGACTCTGAATTAGTCATTGTTGGCTAGTTGGCGTGCACGCAGGTCTGCCGACAACGCATCAATAACTGGGTCAAGTTCACCGCTTAATGCAGCCTGTAATTGATACAACGTAAAGCCGATGCGATGATCCGTGATTCGGTTTTCTTTGTAGTTGTAGGTACGAATCTTTTCGCCACGACCTCCGCCACCAATTTGTGCTTTGCGTTCCACTGATGCTTTGGCTTCTTGTTCTTCTTGACGCAATTTCAATAAACGAGATCGCAGCACCGTCATGGCACGCAACTTGTTCTGCAACTGGCTGCGTTCGTCTTGCATTGCTACCACTAGCCCGGTTGGTTTATGAGTGATGCGAACAGCAGAGTCTGTGGTGTTGACGTGCTGTCCACCAGCACCCGAGGCGCGATACACATCAATACTGAGATCATTGGCATTGATCTCCAAATCAAGTTCTTCCGCTTCCACCATGACCGCCACTGTGGCTGACGATGTATGAATACGGCCTTGAGCTTCTGTTGCTGGCACGCGCTGCACGCGATGCGGTCCGCCCTCGAACTTCAGATGACTCCAGGCATCATCGCCTTTGAACATCAGAGTTGCTTGGTTAATTCCACCCATTTCAGAGTTGTCAATCTGCATGGTCTCAACAGACCAGCCGCGCTTTGATGCATATGCGGTGTACATCTCCATTAGGTCGCGTGCAAACAAGTTGGCTTCTTCGCCGCCTTCGGCGCCACGAATTTCCATAATGACAGGCTTGCCATCGTTCTCGTCTGGTGGCAGCAGCAAGACTTGTAATTGCGCTTCGAGTTCTTCGACTCGAGTATCCGCAGCTGTTGCTTCTGCCCGAAATGACTCCCGCTCGTCTCCGGTGGTTTCGATCATCAATTCTTTTGCAGCCGCTGCGTCACCACGAGCAGACCATAAGTCACGAATGCATTGCACAAGTGGGGTGAGCTGCTTGTATTTACGCGACGCTTCGCGCAAGCGATTCTGATCGCCAAGAACCTCGGGGCTACCAAGACTTACTTCAAGCTCGTTGTAGTCCCGTTCAATGGATTCAAGACGGCTGTTCATGCAAGACAAGGTTAGAGGGTTAGCGCAGTGTTATTTCTGGTACACATCGTCAAACACGAAAGAATTCGCCGAAGGCGAATATTTCAACTGCCTGCGAGAGCTGTAACGCCGATTCACATAGCCAGCGGCATACACCCTGCCTTTTCGCTGGTCAACATCTGGCCTATCAATCACCTTCGAAATATCTCGGCCGTTATCAATGTCAACCCAATTCCAGACACAACGCATATCGCCGCTCCACGGAATGGTGAAGAATCCGCCATAAATAGGACCGCTGTTTTTTCTGGTCCGATATGTAACGAAGTAATCAATAACTCCATCATTCGTGTAGTCAGAGCTGTATACCTTCTGCGGGTACTTGCCTCGGCCCCCGCCCAGTACGTCTGACTTGTCCGACCATTGCACGCCATCCCACGAATAGAAGGTAAGACTTTCCTCTGTGACGAGCACAGCAAAAACACCACATTCGCTTTCGGAAATTTCCGAAGCATCAACAACTGCGAATGTTGTTAACCATGCTGCCCAGGCTGCTTCTGGCGCACCTTTTTCCCATGGAACCGTGGTGGGAACAGGCGCCATTGTTGTTGTAGTTCCAGTTGCACCGTCAGAATTTGCACTTGGGGTCACATTGGAATTGCTACATGCAGACAACACAACTAGAGCAAGTACGGACAGGAGATGAGATTTTCGGAAGAACTTCTTCATGACGTACTGCTCACTACTCACGGTTCTCAGGACAAATACGCAAGACGCACCTGAATTGAAGCCATGTTGGCCAAGCGCTCAATTGAGGCAATCACATCACGACGTCGCACCGCAATAGTCACGTCTTGTGTGCCAAGGCGAGATGCTGCGTCCACAGCAAAACTGACACAGTCAAGGTCAACTCCATGAACAAACACTGCAGTTGATAACCGCTTTGCACCTGTAAGGCCAATAGCCACACACGGCACGGAGTCCTTTACGTTCGTTCGAAGTACTGGTGGATCAGCAGGAGCAAGAGTAGAAAAACCTATAGACGAAGGATCTTTAGTTGCTTTCCATCGCGAAAGGCGCTCAACTCCGAATTGGTTAAACGGATGAGAGTCTGCCCCCTCAGTGCGATGAGGCAACACCGCATCAATTACTTGACGCATTGCTTGAGCAGTTGGTAGTTCACCGTGAATCATTGCGAAGGCTTCGCGATCATGGCGGCCCATGCCAACTTCTAAACGAACTTCGCCTGTAGTGACGTCATCAACAACTCGACACATTTCAAGTCCCCGCACTTCGCCGACAACAACACCGTGTTCAACCAGTGCGTCGGCGCCAGATGATTCAATCACGTCGACAAATGACAGATGGGCTTCAGTTGCAGCAACCGAAACCAAATGCGGTTCGCTGACTGCGCGCGTAACCGTGTGGTCGTCAACATGCCACACAGTGATTTCTGCATCAAACAATGAAGCACGGCGTGCAAGAAGGCCTGCATTGTTTTCAACTAAGAGATTCACCGGGCGCTCAAATTGAGATGTCCATGCCAAAACAGGGCCTAAAGATCGAGATGCATCGCCGTCAATCAAAACCCACATCGCATCGGTTGTGAGAAAACCTGCTCCAAGAGCAAAGGATTCATGCCTGCCATCTGGGTCAGTTGAAAGACCAAGATGTTCGCGCACAAGCGCGCGCAACTTTATAGAGAGCAATCGAGAACGTCGATCAAGGTCTGCGGAGTTCACGTCAGTCATAACGAGTACGGATGGAGGTTTGTGACGCATGCGTCACAAAAAATCACTCTGGGCGTGCAGGTGCGTTGGTGCGCTCGCCATAACGCTTGTTGAAGCGCTCGACGCGTCCACCAGTGTCGACAAGCTTCTGCTTACCGGTGAAGAATGGGTGGCACTCGTTGCAAAGTTCAAGGACGATAGGAACCTTGCGGCTGCTACGGGTGGTGAAGCTGTTACCACATGAGCACTTGACGCTGATATCTGCGTATTCAGGATGTGTTTCGGTTTTCATATCTCTGTCATCTCTTTGAAACGGACTCTGAAGTGTATCGGGACTAGGCGCCGGGCGTCTTGGCGATTTCGGCCAAGAACTCGTCGTTGGTACCAAAGGTCTTCAGGCGATCCATCAGCATTTCCAAGCCCGGAGCGGGGTTTCCGTCCTGGGCAAGGCCACTGAGCACTCGGCGCAGCTTCCAGACCAACTGGAGTTGCTTGCGCTCAAACAGCAGTTCTTCGTGACGGGTGCTTGAGGCATCAACGTCGATGGCAGGGAAAACGCGGCGTTCAGCAATGCGGCGGTCAAGACGCAATTCCATGTTTCCGGTTCCCTTGAACTCTTCAAAGATGGCTTCGTCCATACGGCTGTTTGTGTCAACAAGAGCAGTCGCAAGAATGGTGAGTGATCCGCCTTCTTCAACATTTCGTGCAGCTCCGAAGAACTTCTTCGGTGGGTACAACGCACCAGCATCGATACCACCGGACATAACGCGGCCAGTTGCAGGAGCTGCCAAGTTGTACGCACGTGACAAACGTGTGATTCCGTCGAGGATGATGACAACGTCTTCACCCATTTCAACCATGCGCTTTGCTTTTTCGCTCACCATTTCAGCAATGTGCGTGTGCTCATCACTTGGGCGGTCAAAGGTTGAAGCAACTACTTCACCCTTTACGGTGCGGCGCATGTCTGTCACTTCTTCTGGACGTTCGTCAATGAGCAACACAATGAGTTTTACTTCAGGGTTGTTCTTTTCAATTGACGCAGCAATGGTCTTCATTACTGTGGTCTTACCGGCCTTTGGTGGCGACACGATGATTCCGCGCTGACCTTTACCGATTGGTGCAATGAGGTCAATGATGCGAGCAGTCATGTTTGTTGGATCACTTGGATCTTCCATACGCAACTTCGAGTCAGGGAACAACGCAGTGAGATCTTCGAAGCGAGGACGGTGACGTGCCTTCTCTGGGTCTTGTCCGTTGATTGTGTAAATCTCCAGCATTGCTGGGTTTTTTTCGTTACGCCCAGCAGGTCGTGACAAACCAGAAACATGGTCACCTTTACGCAAACCAAATTGACGCGTGAGTTTCACAGGAATGTATGCATCTTCACGTGTTGGCATATATCCACCAATGCGCAAGAAGCCGTAGCCCTCATCACGCAAGTCAAGGTAACCCTCTACTTTTACTGGCTCGGTACTGATTGGTTCATTGTTGACATCATCACGTGATTCAAAACGATCTTCGCCCTGTGGGCCTTCATCGCGACCATTACGTCCACGACGTCGACGGCTGTTGCGTCCGCCACGTGCATCCCAATCGCCTTCGCCTTGTTGTTGGCGAGGTCCTTGATTCGGATTCTGTTGACGATTTCCTTGGCCTTGCTGACGCTGGCCTTGATTCTGGTTTTGTTGACGTGGTCCGCGATCTTGTCGATCTCCACGGTCACCGCGATCATTACGTGGTCCACGACCTTGACCAGCACCTTGCTGCTTCAGTTCGCCAGTGCGTCCCTCATGTTGGGCTAATTCAATTTCCCATTCGGCTAATGGTTCACCATCGGCACCGACATAAACAATCGGTTCTGCAGATTCGCTCGATGATTGTTCACCACGAGGTGCACGCTCTGAGCGGTCGCCGCGGTCGTTGCGTGAACCACGTGGTTCACGTGCAGGGCGTTCGTCGTCGGAATCGGAGTCCTCTGCAGGCTCTTCATTGCGGGGCGCACGTCCGCGAGGCGCTGGCGCTGGTGGTGCGTCGTTGGCACCAGTCTTTTCCAGAATCTTGTCGACCAAAGTGGCCTTTGAGTCGCGGGCACCAGCTTTAACACCGAGTGCACCGGCAATTGCCATCAACTGATCTTTGTCCTTGGATTCAAGGGCGGATTTCTCAAGAGCTTCTGCAGCCATGATTTCCTGCTTTCGTTCAACCGTTCCACGGCTGGAGTTAGGGGTTTGGGCGCACCTACAAAAGGATTGAAGGAACTACCTCATCTCGACCCCCCAAAGACTTGGGCGGGGAGAACTCGGACACCCGAGCGACCATCACCCTAGCGGGGACTGCCCCTGACAACAACGATGCCCGACATCTTGTCGCAGCCCACTGGTACGGTCAGATTCATGAAACTTGGTCCCGGTCTCACTTTCTCGTGGAAACGAGCCATTGGCGTCACAGCCGCAAAACGCAAGATTTCACGTGCAACGGGAATCCCCCTCTCCCGCACTGGTCGCCGTAACAAGTTGGGGAAATTCTTGGGAATGAAATAGATGCGAGCTCGTCCTTTAGTTGCGACCTTCGCTTGCCTGTTTCTTTTTGCGTCGTGTGGTGACTCGGATAATTCATCCACTGCATCAACCGTTGTTTCTCAGACCGGAACTGGAAAAGTAAACCCAACATACGCAGAATTCTGCGAAGCATCTTCGAATTTGAATGCTGCAATGTCTGGCCCACATGGAGAAAACCCTTCAGCAATCACTGACCCAATTGAAATGAAAGCCGCATGGGCCAACATCACTGAATTGTCAATTGAATTACAGGCGCTGACGCCGAAAACATTGAAGAAAGATGCCGACACAATGATCGAAAGCATTGTTGCCATGAACAAAATCTTCAAAGAAAACAACTATGAATTGCTAGTCATTGCAAAAAAACCAACCGTTCGTGATGCGTTGTCAAAGATTGCTTCAAACCCTGCAATTACAGAAGCATCAACACGTTTTAATACGTTCCTCACGCAGAACTGTGGCGTGTAGTTAATTACTTTGCTTGCGCGGCAACAAAGGCTTCAACTGTTGCCAAGTCATTAGGCAACTGCACAGTGAATTCAGGCAGGTCAAACAAATTCGACAAATGTTCTGGCAAGCCTGGACGTACACCCGTAGCGCGTTCTACTGCATCGGGGAATTTCGCTGGGTGAGCCGTCGCCATTGTCAACATTGGCACACCATCTTCAGCAAACTCACGTGCAACTTTCACACCAACTGCCGTGTGCGGATCAATCAACATGTCGAAGTCTTCGTAGACAGAGCGGATTGTTGCAAGAGTGTCATGATCAGTTGCGCGTGATGCACGGAATGTTGGTGCAATCCATTGTTCATATTGATCAGGCTCTACAGATAAACCTTTGTCGCGGAAACGAGTGAGCTGTTCAGCTGTTACTGCCCCATCGCGGTCATTCATCTCAAACAACAAACGTTCAAAGTTTGATGACACCTGAATATCCATGCTGGGACTAAGTGTTGGGTGCACACCCGTAATAGCCATTGATTGCGAATCAAAAAACCGAGTCAAAATGTCGTTCTCGTTAGAAGCAACGATGAGACGACGAATCGGTGCGCCCATCTGCTTTGCAATCCAGCCACTGAGAACATTGCCGAAGTTGCCAGTTGGCACCGTGACATCGATAGGTCCACCCATTTTGCGGGTTGCCTCGAAGTAATAGACAACCTGGGCCATAACTCGAGCCCAGTTAATGCTGTTAACTGCTGACAAATTGTGCTTTTCACGGAAAGGCGCATCATTAAACATGGCCTTCACCAGGTCTTGGCAATCATCGAACGTTCCGTCA
>CAIZMV010000037.1 GCA_903934195.1 uncultured Acidimicrobiaceae bacterium
CGAAACTCCGGCACTGTCTCGCAACGGTGATGCTGGTCGGAGAAATCCGATCCAGACAAGTCCGGTCGCCTGTTTGTGTATGCGAAAACCGAACCTCGAAGGAAGGGCGGCCCGCGGAGAGTGCAGCGTCAGCTGTTTTCAATGTGACCCACTCTTCTTTCTCCAATTCCCTGGAGGAAGAACCATGTCAATTATCAGAATGTCTCGTATACGAGCAATTACCGCAGCAGTAGCTGCAACATTTGTCCTAGCGGCCTGTGGAAGTGGCAGTTCAACGCCCGACACCACAGTTCCTGAAGTCAGTGTCCGCATTGTCAGCTTGTCGCCAACAGCAACAGAGATGTTGTACGCCATTGGCGCAGGCGACCAAGTTGTTGCTGTTGATTCATACAGCACATTTCCTGCAGAGACAGCCTCGAAAGTGACAAAGATTTCTGCATTTGAACCAAATGCAGAAGCGATTCTTGGTTACACGCCTGATGTTGTGTTGATTTCGAATGATACGAACAAGATCAGTGAACAACTAATTGCAGGAAATCCGAAACTCCAGGTGTGGACTGGTGCTGCTGCAGCAACGTTGGACGATGTCTACAAACAAATTACAGAACTCGGTGCGCTCACTGGCCATGAAGATGATGCGGCGACATTGATTGACTCAATGAAGTCACGCATTGCAAAGGTAACAGAGAACATCTCAGCGCCAATGACACCGAAGTCGTATTTCTATGAATTAGACAACACTTTGTATTCTGTAACTTCAAACACTTTTGTTGGCGCATTGTTGAAGCCTTTTGGTTTTACAAATATCGCTGACGGTGTTGAGGCTGGAAATGATTATCCACAACTCAATGCTGAAGTAATTGCAAAGGCAAATCCTTCTGTTATTTTCCTCGCGGATACCAAGTGCTGTGCAACGAATGCCGCAGAAGTTGCTAAGCGCCCCGGCTGGGCAGGAATTGATGCTGTGAAAAATGGCCAGATTGTGGAACTTGATGATGACGTTGCGTCTCGCTGGGGGCCACGCATTGTTGACTTGGTTGAACAATTCGCAGCAGCAATCGCAGCAGCAAACAAGTAACCAGTAGAGATTTCGACTGCAATGAGTATGCGTGGTGCAAGCCAGTGGTGGATTCCTGCTGCTGTTGTTGCGCTCGCATGCTCATTGTTGCTCGGAGTGATGATTGGGCCCGCCGGCCCCACTTGGTGGCGCGTGCCACTGGAACTACTAAATCGACTTCCACTTTTGTCAATTGATAGCGGATTGACAGAAACACAGTGGGCAATTGTGTGGCAGATACGTGCGCCACGTGTTGTGCTTGCTGCACTCGTCGGTTCAACGCTGTCCATCGCTGGTGCCAGCTATCAAGGTGTTTTTCGTAATCCACTCGTAGATCCGTATCTGCTGGGAGTGGCCGCTGGTGCTGGTCTTGGCGCCACCATAGTTATTACCGTGAACCGTTCTGGCACAAGCAGTTGGATTATTGACCCGTTGCCGTTGATTGCATTTAGCGGCGGTCTGATTGCAGTTCTTGTTACGTATCTTGTGGGAACAACAGGTAAAGGTGAACGCAGTTCCATCAGTCTTGTACTTGCCGGCGTTGCAGTGACATCGTTGGCAACAGCAGCGCAAACATTCCTTCTCCAACGCAACTCTGACGTTATTCGTCAGGTCTATTCATGGATCCTTGGCCGCTTGTCGAGTGCAACATGGAGTGATGTTCGTCTGGTACTTCCGTACGTTGTGTTGTCCACAGTCGTGTTGTTGTTGCATCGCCGCTTGCTTGATGTGTTGCGAGTTGGTGATGAAGAGGCAACTGCACTGGGCGTGAATGTGTCGCGCGTTCGACTTGTTGTTGTGATCGCCGCAACTCTCGGAACTGCATCGGTTGTTGCAGTAAGTGGTCTCATTGGTTTTGTTGGCATCATCGTGCCTCATGCGGTGCGACTAGTCGTGGGCACGTCGTATCGACTCGTGTTGCCCATTTCATTGCTCTTTGGCGCTGCGTTCTTGATACTCGCCGACATTCCGGGGCGCGTATTAGACAATCCTGCAGAAACCCCAATCGGAGTTGTCACTGCGTTTCTCGGAGCTCCATTTTTCTTGCTTATTTTGCGTACACGAAAGAATGAACGATGACATCTTTAGCGTTTGATCAGGTCAGAGTTGATTATGCCAAGCGCACTGCGGTGGCTTCATTTACTGACACCGTCAAACCGGGCGAATGGTTGTGCATCATCGGGCCGAACGGTGCTGGTAAGTCGTCGTTGTTGCGTGCCATTGCCGGTGTTGTCCCACATTCCGGTCGAATATTGGTTGACGGATCACCACTGACTGCACGTTCGTCTCGTCGTCGAGCTCAGTTAGTCGCCTATGTGCCGCAATCGCCCGTGTTGCCGTCTGGCATGATGGGTGCAGAGTACGTGCTGCTCGGCCGCAACCCTTTTGTTACACATTTCGGTCGCGAGTCAGAACTTGATCACTCAATGGTCGACGATGTTATTGAACGCCTCGACTTAGCCGGCCTTGCAACACGCGATGTCGACACTTTGTCTGGTGGTGAACGCCAACGATTGGTGATTGCGCGTGCCATCGCACAAGAAGCACCAATCTTGCTGCTCGATGAACCAACGGCAGCTCTCGATATCGGACATCAGCAACAAGCGTTGGAATTGGTGGACACATTACGACTTGAACATGGACTGACGGTTGTCTCCTCAATGCACGATTTAACACTTGCGGGGATTTACTCGGATCGCTTGGTGCTCATCCACGAAGGTCACACGGTTGCTTCTGGTATCGCCCGAGAGGTTCTTAACGCCAGTGTGCTCGCAGAGTTTTACGGAGCAAATGTCCGGGTGCATCATGAAGACGACGGAACCATTGTTGTGGTTCCGAGCAAAAGGGAAGCACTGAAATGAAAAAAGACGAACCACTCATGGAAGATCCAAGACCCGACTCTCTCACCACAATTGAGTCCCTCGTGGTTCTGCATACTGGGGGTGGCAAAGGAAAGACGACGGCGGCTCTTGGTACTGCAATGCGCGCAGCCGGTCACGGATGGAATGTCGCGTTTCTGCAGTTCATGAAATCCGCGGATTGGCTGACTGGTGAAGCAAAATCATGTCGTGATCTTGGAATTCATTTCGAGTGTCTCGGCGATGGTTTCACTTGGGATTCGGCTGACATTGATGCTGATATCGCACGGGCGAAAGATGCATGGAGTAAGGCGCGCTCATTAATTTCGTCTGGAAATCACCAATTAGTCGTACTGGATGAGTTGACATATCTGTGCTCATGGAACTGGATTGATGTTGAAGACGTTGTCACAGTGATTTCCAACAGACCGAAGCATGTCTCTGTAGTGATTACGGGACGTGATGCGTTACCCCAACTGATTTCGCTGGCTGACACTGCCAGTAATTCCATGAGTCTTCACCATGCGTATGACCGTGGTGTTGCGGCACTCAAGGGCATCGATTTCTAGTGGGGAACTATTGGTTCATCACGGGCGGTGTTCGCAGTGGAAAAAGCTATTTTGCCGAGCAGTTAGCGGCGTCCTGGAAAACCGAGGTTGTCTTTCTCGCTACAGCTGAGGCGATTGATGATGACATGACGGAGCGTATTATCAATCATCAAAAGTCCCGACCACCAGAGTGGATTACGATTGAAGAACCGATGGATGTCAGCGGTGCTCTTGGTGGCATACCGTCCTCTTCAGATGTCGTCATAGATTGCCTAACGGTATGGGTCGGGAATCTTTTTCATCACGCCATGACCGTTGAGAATATTGAATCAAGAGCGCATCGCCTTGTTGATCGTCTAGCTCTCAGAGAGGGTCGAACTGTTGTTGTCTCTAATGAAGTAGGGATGGGAATTCACCCAGAATCCGAGATGGGTCGTCAGTATCGAGATTGTTTGGGTCGCGTCAACTCGATTGTTGCTGCCGGCTCTGCATCCTCAATCTTCATGTCTGCCGGGAGAGCAATAATTCTTCAGGATGTGCAGACTTTGATATGAAGTCAGCAATTCATGATTTAAAAGTGGCGTTTGCATTTCTCACGCGCATTCCTGTCTCACATGGTCCCGTTCTCTCGATGGGTGGAGTCAGCTCGTGGTTTCCAATTGTCGGAGCAGTTGTTGGCTTAATAGCCAGCGGTGTGTGGGTTGTTGGAAACACTGTCCTTGCCCCGCTTAGTGCAAGCGCATTGACAATTGCCGTCATCGTTCTGATTACTGGAGCTTTTCATCATGACGGCTTGGCAGATTCTATGGATGGACTCGTCGGTGGCTGGAATCCCGAACAACGTCGGGAAATTCTGAAGGATTCCCGTCATGGAACATACGGAGTGATGGCGCTGGTGCTGCAAGTGGCAATTCAAGTGACGTTGTTGTCCGAATTGTCGGTTGCCTCAGGTGTTGTTGCACTGGTGATCTGCCAATCAGTGGGTCGGGCTGCTGCTGTCTGGATTATGAAATCTGGTGTTGGGATAAGTGAAGGTCTCGGAGCAAATTATGTCAGCGATGTCAAAGTCCGCAACATTGTGTTTGCAACGTTGACGTGCTTTTTGCTGATGGGCAGTTTGATGGGCCCCATGTTTGTCATTGTCGCTGCAGTCGTGTATCTGGTGAGCAGATTGTTTGCGCAATGGGCCATCAAGAAAATCGGTGGCATTGTTGGTGATGTCTTGGGTGCAACCGAGCAAGTCGGTGAATCCGTTGCACTGTTGACAATTGTTATTTTGGTTCACCAAGGTGTGACTATTCCATGGTGGTGAGATAATGACGTCGAATGAACATTGGGTTGACAGAATCTGCGAGCGCTATGACGCGGTTCTGTTTGATGTAGGGAACACTCTTGTCGAGCAGTCGTTCCCGGGTACGCCGTTGGACGAAGTCAAGGTGATCGTGCTCCGTGGAGTCGTTGAAGCAGTCGCAGCCCTCGATGGTCGAATCGCCATGGGTCTCGTCTCGAATACAAGCGAGATGGGCGCATCAAGCATTCGGAAGTTTCTTGACTCGGTTGACCTTGGGTCTCCTTTCCCAGTCATTGTTGCTACCGCTGAATTGGGAATCCATAAACCGGATCCCGCTCCACTCGTTGAAGGGGCGCGACAATTAGGTGTTGACCCTGTTCGATGCCTATATGTGGGCGATAACGAGACAGATCTGATTGCGGCGACTCGAGCAGGCATGGATTTTTGTTTTTCTGGTCCAGATCTTGAGTGGATTTTTTCTCGCTATGCGCGTAACGAAGCTTCTCCGTTTGCTCGTGCTCGTGCATTTCAACGCGGAGTCGACGCGGATTTTGGGATTCAGTGTGAGGGCGAAATCAACTCGTTGGCAAAGCCACCCGGATCACTGGGAGACCTTGAGACGGCAGCTATACGAATTGCGTCAATTCAACGGAGAATTGACCCGCGAATAGACCCGATTGCTGCAGCAGTTTTTGTAGCAGATCATGGCATCGCCGAAAGTGATGTGGTGACGCCATGGCCGTGGACAATTACAAAGGACATTGCGAAGTTAATGGCGGCGGGGAAGGCGACTGCTTCAATTTTTGCACGTTCGTCAGATGTGTTCCTTGAAATTGTGAATGTCGGAATAGCCACAGGAGACTCACCCGAAGGTGTGCGTGATGAAGTGGTACGCAAGGGGACCTTTGACATTCGAAGTGGACAGACAATGTCACCTGACGACGTGCTTGCTGCTCTCGATGTTGGTGTTAACACTGCGTCACGTCTGATCGCTGGCGGCTCACGGGTTCTCTGTGTCGGTGAAGTCGGAATTGGAAACACCACCTCGGCTGCGGCTCTGATTTCTTGGTGCACCGGACTCAACCCACGTGTTGCAACAGGTGTTGGCTCCGGCATTCCTGAGGATGCGCTTGAACGCAAGCGCCAGATTGTTGCTGACGCTGTCGAATCACTTGATCCAAATCTTGATGCTCTTGAAGTTTTGGGAAGAATCGGTGGGCTTGAAATCGCCGCAATGGTCGGTTTTATGATTGAGGCTGCATCGGTTGGTGTCCCGGTGATTCTTGACGGTGTGATTACTCTTTCCGCTGCGTGCATTGCCGAAAAACTGTGCCCTCAGATATCTGCATCAATGATTGCCAGTCATCAGTCGCCGGAGCCGGCAACGGTCGCGGCACTTGAGTTTCTGGGTCTTCAACCATTGGTCAATCTGGGAATGCGCGTCGGCGAGGGAACTGGTGCGTTGGCGGTTGTGCCGCTGTTGCGTTCAATGTGCAATGCGATTGCTGAAATGGCGCGACTCACGGACCTGTGAGTTAGTGCTCAAAATCTTGACCAGTACACTTTGGTTGTGCCTAACCCCTTAGACCCACGTCTGCTTGATTCTTGCGTTGAGGGCGTAGCCGCTACACATCAACGCCTGTTGGAAGTGGTTGACGCGTTGACTGCAGAACAGTTCGCTGCACCGTCGTCATTGCCGGGTTGGAACA
>CAIZMV010000038.1 GCA_903934195.1 uncultured Acidimicrobiaceae bacterium
ACCTCGGTACCGTCTTCGACGTGCAAGAGCTCAAGCTGGACCTTTTGGCCCTGAGAGACTTTTTCTTGTTTGCCACCTGAGGCGATTACTGCGTACATAGCGGGGTTAAACCTATCTGCGGGTTGGGGTTACGACAATCGCCGAACCAATGTTTTAGGGGGATTGGAGAAATTTCTTAGTTGAGAAGGCCGAAATCGACCTTGAATCCGAGGCCAGCACATTCTGGGCACTCAATGGCAAAGGCCGTAGACAGGCCCTCCCCGATTCGTTTACGAGTCATCTCGACGAGTCCTAGTTCTGAAATGTCAAAGACCTGGGTTCTGGTCTTGTCACGACTGAGGGCCTGACGGAAGGAATCGATGACCTTGCGGCGGTTGTCTTTGATCTCCATATCGATGAAGTCAATAACAATGATTCCGCCAATGTCACGCAGACGCAACTGACGCGCCACTTCTTCGGCGGCCTCCAAGTTGTTCTGGAAAACCGTTTGTTCAAGATTCGACGTTCCGACGTTCTTGCCGGTGTTCACGTCGATCACTGTGAGTGCTTCTGTGTGTTCGATAATCAATGAACCACCAGATGGCAACCACACCTTGCGGTCTAACGCCTTATGCAGTTGCTCATGAATATGTTGTGTCTCGAACAAAGAAATCGGTTCAACTTCGCGGTCAAAGAATTCAATTCGATCTGCAAGTTCCGGGTTGAAGGCAGACACGTAACCGTGAACTTCTTCGTACAGCGCCCAGTCGTCAATAAGCACACTGCGATATTCAGCGTTGAACTCTTCACGAATAGTGCGCACTGCAAGCTCTGGCTCGCGATACAACAACTCAGGGCCGGTTGATTTAGCCGCTGCTTCTTCAATCTTTGCCCACTCTTCAAGCAGACGAGTCATGTCGGCTGTCAGTTCATGCTCTGTTGCGTGTTCTGCTGCAGTACGAACAATGACGCCATGATGTGCTGGCTTCACACGGTCAAGAATGTGGCGCAACCGACGACGTTCCGTATCGGCAAGACGCTTTGAGATGCCGTAGGTCTTTGAATTAGGAATCAACACCACGAATCGACCAGGAAGCGAAACTTCCTGAGTAAGGCGTGCGCCTTTTGCGCCGATGGGGTTCTTCGTAACTTGGCACAAAATCATTTGACGAGAACGCAAGATGTGCTCGATACGAGCAGTGTCCTTCGTTTCAACATCTTCCGGGTCGTATTGCACGTCACCGCGGTACAGAACAGCATTCTTTGGTGTTGAGATATCAACAAACGCTGCTTCCATTCCGGGAAGCACATTTTGTACGCGACCGTGATAGATATTTCCGTGAATCTGACCCACATCATCTGACGGACGACTGACATAGTGCTCCATCAGGCTGCGGCCTTCCATGACCGCTACCTGGGTGACTCCGTCACGAACTTGCACACACATTTGGTATCGGCCAACCGGACGACCATTGCGCTCACGACCTTTACGGCGTTCGATGATTTCAGCATCCACTTCTGGACCGCGCAGAACTGGCCCGCCACCTGAGCGAGATTTTCCGCGACCACCACGGCGGCGCTTCTTGTTGCCTGAAGACTCACCACTTGAATTAGCAGCTGGAGCTGGTGCAGCCGATGGACGGGTGTCGCCAATCTGTGGCTTGCGATTCGGGTCGGCTATTTGGCCAGCAGGGCGAGCACCCGGGCCTTTTGGAGCTGATTCAGAACTGGCAGAGCCATCAGCTGACTTAGTGCGATTTTTCCCACCACGAGAACCACGACGGCGCTTCTTCGGACCTGATTGGCCCTCGCCTTGCGTGCTTCTCTGATCTGTGTAATCGGCTGTCGATTTATCGGCAGAACCGTTCGTGTCCATGAAATTCCCTTCTCACGTCGCGCAAACAAGCGCGCCATGCGGATCTGGCTGCTGCCATAGGTGGCGCAACCGATCCTCGGCCATTTCTAAGGATAGCCCCGTTAGTTACCTGAAGCGCCGCATATGAACGCTTTGGACCATGCCAATCATGATGGCAAAGGCCACCGTGTGGGACCCGCCATAGGAAACAAAGGGCAATGGCACCCCCGAAACAGGCGTGATACCCATTGTCATACCGATGTTCTGGAACCCCTGCCACAAAATCATGGTGAAGACTCCGGCACAGAGCAGGGTGCCTAAACGGTCCTGGCACAGCTGCGCTGTCCGGTAAATCCGCCACAGGACGACGCCAAATAACCCAAGTACTATGCCCCCGCCCAACATGCCGAACTGCTCACCAATTGCCGAAAAAATGAAGTCGGTCGACTGCACGGGGATAAACGAACCGTTGGTTAGTGGCCCAGACAAGTAGCCCTTGCCCCAGAAGCCACCGGTTGAAACTGCACGCTTTGCAAAACGAACTTGCAGGATGAGTTGCTGCAAACTGGCCGAATCAGAGTTCTGGTTCAAGAATCCCGTGATTCGACGCAACTGGTAATCCTTCACCAACCCAGAGACAACTCCTCCCACAGCAGAGAAAACCGCAATAGATGTAATCAAGGCGATGTACCGAAGACGGGCACCCGCCACGAGCAACACACCCATTGCTGAAGCGACGAGCACAGATGCTGAACCTAGGTCGGGTTCGATTCCGACAAGAAACACCGGAATACCAATGATGAAGAGAGCTTGAATGAATCTTTCATACGCAAGATCTTCTCCATCTTCTTCAGACAAAAACCCGCACAAAAATAACAGTGATGTTGCTTTTGCCAACTCCGATGGCTGAACCGCAATTGGTCCGATATCGAAGGACAGGCGGGCACCACCTGTTACGGAACCTGCAACGAAAACCAGAACCAGTAATAGCAACGTGATTGCATAAAACATTTCAGCGTTGCCTCGCAATTGCACGTAGTCAATCCACATGACTACCACCATGACAACGATGGCAATCAGAACGAAGACAATCTGCCGTTGAACGGTTTGAAAAGGGTCAACACCACGATTCATCAATTTCATTCGAGTCGCAGAATAAATGGCGAAGGCACCAATGATTGTTAAAGCGGCAACAGCTGACATCAAAATCCAATCGATGTTTCGGGTTGGGGCCGCAAAACCTCTTTTGATGTTGCCCAAGCCAGAGTCAGGCCGACGTGTAAACAATGTTCTGCTCATTAGTCACGCACCGAAGAACCAACGCCGACCAGACATAACGGGTTCGGCAATAACTGAGGCGACGCCACCGCATAACTAGCGATGTCTAACGGGTCAGCAGGAACTGCCTTAGCTACAGTCGTTTTCCCGGCGAGTGCCGTGTACACACACTTCACAACCGGTGCTGCAGCTCGTGACCCGTACCCACTCTTTTCCAAATATGCAACAACCGAGTACGGCTGCTTCGGGTCTTTACTAAACGAGCCAAAGACAGACGAGTCATTCCACGGTAGATTTCCAGCACCTTGCGCAGTGCCGGTCTTTCCCGCAATTGGCAGTGACTTTTTAGGGTACGAGCGGAACAATTTTTCGCCAGTAGTTGAGTGGTAGATATCAGAACGAACACCGGGACCATTGATAACGCGGGTCAATCCCTGAACAATAGGCTCAACGATTTCAGGTCGAGCACCGATGTCCCGAACAACTTGTGGTTCAGCGAAACTTTGCAACACTGTGCTCTTCGCAAGGTCTACACGACCTGATTTTCCGTTCGGAGTGCCGGGCGCCAAGATCGCATGCACAACTCGTGGTCTCATCACATAACCACCGTTCGCCAGGGTTCCGTACGCAACGGCTAACTGCAAAGGCGACGCCGATAACAAGCCTTGACCAATTGAAAACTGAACATTGTCTCCGACATAGAAGCCCCTGCCCTCTTCTTTAGCAATAGCACCGCTAGCGGCAAGACGTTGCTTCAGAGATTTGTTCGGAATCGTACCAATGAACTCATAGGGAAGATCTATCTCAGTCGGAGAACCGAACCCAAATAAGCGAACTTGTTCTTCAAGCACGGGCTTGTTTCCACGTTGCGTGAAGATCTGTTCGCCAATTTTGTAAAAGAACACGTCAGATGAAACAGCGAGCGCGGTTACAACATTGATACGACCGTATTTACATGGCGCACCATTTCCACATACAGCGTTCTTGAAAACACACTTAACGTTCAACTGACAGCGGTCCTTAGGAATGCTCTCCAGTTTGTACGTTCCTTCATCTTTCAATGTGTATTTGGTTCCGCCAGCCAATTGACCAGTGTTCAGCGCTGCATACGCCACAAATGGTTTGAAAGCAGAACCTAGGTTGTAGCGCCCAGAAATTGCTCGGTTTACCAAGATTGATTGGTCAGGGTCCTTTGTTACCGGGAACAATTCGCCAAACTTCTCAGAAGAGATTCCTGCGTTAAACCACCGGTTATCAAAGTTCGGATAGCTTGCCATCGCCACCACTTCACCTGTTTCATGATTCAACACAACAGTAGAGCCTGCTGGTGCTTTGTAATACGTGATCTCAGGGTATGCAGGGTCTGGCTGCCCAAAGGACAACACTGTCGGAGCCTCCGTACGTCGACGCACCATTAATTCGGTCTGAAGTGCTTGCTCCGTAAATTGCTGAATATCCAGATTGATTGACAACTGAAGGTCATTGCCGGGAATTGGTTCTTTACGTTCGATTAACCGAAGTATTCGACCACGCGAGTCCACCTCGTATTTCACATAGCCCGACTTACCACGCAGGGTCGACTCATAGGTTTGTTCAACACCGAACTGTCCGACGCGAGCGTCCGGGTCGTAACCGAGATTCTTGTAGTACGTGGTTTCTTCCGCGCGTATCGCGCCGAGAAACCCGAGGACATGACTTGCCATAGGTGCATACGGGTATTCGCGACGCCACGTCTCAATGATGTCGATGCCTGGATAATCCTCAGAACGTTCCCGCAGGAATATTGCTAAATCTTCTGAAACATCTTCTTTCAGAGGCACAGGTTGAAGCTGGTTGTACCTCTTGGAAACATAACGGTCTTCCAATTCCTCTACGGACATATTGAGAGCACCCGATAAACGATTCCACATTTGTTGGCGCGCTAACGGGCCTGAAATAACAGCTCGGTCGAGGGTAATGGTGAGTAACCGTTCGTTGTCAGCCATGATGCGACCTTTAATGTCAAAAATACGGCCGCGCTCTGAAGTCAATTTCACAGTACGTGTCCGCACTTCTTGAACACGCTGTTCTAGACCGGGCGCATCGACTGCTTGTAAGAACCACAACCGAATGGTCAGTAACGAACCAAGCAGCATTGCGACGGTCGCAAGAATTGCTAATCGCGACATTCTGCTCTCACGTGGCATTAGCGAACAGCCACCGGTTCAGTGAGTGCCCATCGACACAATCTCTCTGCC
>CAIZMV010000039.1 GCA_903934195.1 uncultured Acidimicrobiaceae bacterium
AATCGTGCATGCATCAAAAATTCTGCCCCTCGCGCGAATTCCTGAAGAACAGATTTCCGTATGCCAAGACCTCATCTTTGATCGTCGTCAACCTGATTACGACCCTCTCACCAAGTTGCTCGAAATTTTCGCCGATGTCTCAACAATCGATGCAGTAAAAGAAGACCGCACCGACTGGACCATCGAACAAACATTGCGTCAGCGCATTATTGATGGCGACCGCGAAGGCTTGATCGATGATCTCGATTCTGGTCGCGCACAAGGTCTTGAGCCGCTCGACATTATTAACGAGATATTGCTCGACGGCATGCGCGAAGTGGGCGAACTGTTTGGCTCAGGCCGTATGCAGTTGCCATTCGTTCTGCAAAGCGCCGAAACCATGAAAACAGCTGTTGCGCATCTTGAACAGTTCATGGAAAAAACTGGCGAGAGCAGCGCTAAGGGCAAACTGGTTCTTGCCACCGTGAAGGGCGATGTTCACGACATCGGTAAAAACCTTGTTGACATCATCTGCACCAACAATGGTTACGAAGTCCACAACATTGGTATCAAGATCAGTATCAATGAGATGATTGAAAAGGTCAAAGAAGTTGGAGCCGACGCTCTTGGCATGAGTGGCTTGCTCGTAAAGAGCACCATCATCATGCGTGACAACCTCATTGAACTCAACACCCAAGGCCTCAGCAATATCCCTGTCATCCTTGGCGGCGCAGCGCTAACCCGTAGCTACGTAGAGCAAGACCTCCGCAAGATCTACGAAGGTCGCGTGCTGTACGGCAAAGATGCTTTCGAAGGTTTGTCTACTCTCGACAAACTGATGGACATCAAAAAGTCGGGTATTGACGATCCAGACTTTGGTCGCAAACTTGGCGAGCGTGTAATTCCACGCCGCGAAAAGGTTGAAGTTGATCCGGCTTCTATTCCGAGCCGCTCTCCAGAAGTTGAAACAGACAACACGGTCTTTGTTCCGCCATTCCTTGGCACAAAAGTTGTCAAAGGCATCGGCCTTGATGAGATTGCTGAATACATCAACGAAACTGCGTTGTTCCGCAACCAGTGGCAGTACCGCCCGAATGAAGGCGAATCAGACACTGACTTCAAAGATCGCATTCGCCCCATCTTGCGCGCACAACTCAGCAATGCAAAAGCAAGCGGAGTTCTGGTGCCACAACTTGTGTACGGCTACTTCCCTGTCAACAGCGACGGCAATGACCTTGTTGTCTACACGGACGACACACGCACAGTTGAGCGCACACGCTTTAACTACCCACGCCAGAAAGTCGCACCATACATGTGCATCTCTGACTTCTTCAGGTCAGTAGAAAGTGGCGAGCCCGATTATGCCGCCTTCCACATTGTGACAATGGGTCAACCAATCAGCGAAGCAGCAGCCGAACTTTTTGCAGCCAATAAGTACCAGGACTACCTAGAGCTTCACGGCATCGGCGTTGAAATGGCTGAAGCGCTCGCCGAATACTGGCACCACCGCATTCGTACCGAATGGGGCTTTGTCAACGAAGACGGCCCATCAGTTGCCGGTTTGTTCCGTCAGCAGTACCGCGGTGGTCGTTACAGCTGGGGTTACCCCGCATGTCCAGACCTTGAAGACAACGCACGAGTTGCCGAACTGCTTGAGGCTGGACGTATTGGTATCGAAGTTGGCGAAGAAACTGGCTGGCAATACCAACCAGAACAATCCACCTCAGCGATTATCTGTCATCACCCGAAGTCAAAGTACTTCGTCGCACGCGACTAAGCCTGCGGCTCGTTCAGGCTCACCTGTGCACGATTAGATAGGTCAATGACGACTGACCGATGGACTATTGAACAAGCCAACGACTGGAAAACTCATTCAGGTTGGCTTGTCGGCTGTAATTTCAGTCCATCAACAGCCGGCAATCAACTAGAGATGTGGCAGTCAGAGACATTTGACATTGAAACAATTGATCGAGAACTGAAATGGGCCGCGGATATCGGGATGAACACAATTCGTCTGTATCTCCATGATCTCCTATTCACGGAATCGCCAGACAATTTTCTTGATCGAATAGAAGTAGTTCTCTCTATCGCACAGTCACACGGGATCAAAGTGGTACCCGTACTTTTTGACGGAGTGTGGAATCCGAAACCACGACTCGGAGTTCAGCGAGAACCAGCTCCACGACTTCATAACGCAATGTGGGTGCAAAGTCCTGGTTCTGAAATCTTCTATGACCGTTCCCGATGGAACGAACTACGCGCTTACGTTCAGCAACTCATCAAGAGATTCAGTAATGATTCTCGAGTTGTCGCATGGGATTTGTTCAATGAACCAGACCAGGTTGACACTGTTACTTTGAAACTCGGTTCTCGTGACGAAAAGATAAAGACAGCTACAGAATTGGTATCGCAGGTCTTTGATTGGGCACAAGAGATTTCACCATCACAACCTTTGACAGTTGGTATTTGGGAATACAACAAACAATGGCAACCGGCAGAAAACTCCTTGAATGAGTTGATTCTCAATCGCAGTGACATTATTTCGTTTCACTGCTATGAACCTCGCGAGAAACTAACTGCAGTGATTGAATCACTCAAGACATATGGTCGACCACTCCTCTGTACGGAATGGCTGGCCCGTACTGCCGGTTCAACTGTTGACCTCTTAGAAGTTTTTGCCGAGCATGGCGTCGGTGCCATCAACTGGGGGCTTGTTGATGGCAGAACCCAAACTCGTTTCCCGTGGCGTTCATGGACCGAACCAGTCACAGATGAAGAGCCGTGGTTTCACGAGCTACTTCACCGTGATGGAACGCCCTACGATGCCAAAGAAATTGCTATTTTTCGACACCTCACTTCACAGCGTTAATAACTCGCGAAGGAAAAGGCTTAGTGGGGTTGGGTTTTGTTCCACGTAGATGCAAGTAATGCGTAATGACCATTCAGAGCTATCAGCTCGTCGTGTGTGCCAATCTCTGAAATATGGGCATCAGCCACAACAGCAATCTTGTCTGCACGTTGCACTGTTGAAAGTCGGTGCGCAACCACAATGACGCTGCGGTTTGTCATTAGTTTTTCAAGAGCTGCTTCCACCAGCATCTCAGTACCTGGGTCAAGGTTTGACGTTGCTTCATCAAGCACCAATACTGCAGGGTCAATAAGTGCTGCGCGTGACAACGCGACTAACTGACGCTCACCGGCAGACAGTCGTGAACCGCGTTCACGCACTTCGGTATCAAGACCCTCTGGCAAAGCTTCAAAACGTTCGCGAAGGCCAATCTTGTCAAGCGCAACGAGAAGTTCGTCTTCAGTGGCGTCTGGCTTTGCAATACGCAAGTTGTCGCGGATAGTGCCATCAAACAAGAATCCTTCTTGAGGGATCACAACGATGCGATTACGCAGATCATCCATTGATGCACGACGCAGGTCTACCCCGCCGAAAGACACAGTTCCTGATTGAGGGTCGTATAGACGTGCCATCAATTTGGCAAGGGTTGATTTACCAGCTCCAGTAGGGCCAACCAACGCAAGGCGTGTGCCAGCGGTGAGCGTAAGTGAAACGTTCTGTAAAGCTGGTTGTGAGCCACCGGCGTATGAGAACGTGATGTTGTCAACCACCACGTCACCAGCAGATGGCAAAGAAATTGGGTTCGGTGATTCATCAACATCAGGAACAGCATCGATAATGCCGAACAACTTGTGCAATGCCGCTGCTGAAGATTGCAATGTGTTGTACAACTGCGACAACTGCTGCACAGGGTCAAACAAGCTTGCAAGCAGCAGCACGAATGCCACAACAGTTCCTAGGGAAACCGTTCCGTTGTGCACCAACAAACCACCAACACCCACGATGAGCGCTGATGAACCAATGCCTGCGAATTCGATAAGTCCGAAATACCACGTGCTCACTTTGACGCTGTGAATATGGCTGCGATACAAAGCCCTGTTTGATTCTTCGAATCGACGAATCTGCTCATCTTCACGGGCGTATGCCTGAATTACACGAACACCCGTAATGCCCTCTTGCAGCGCTGAGAGGTTTGCTCCAACCTTGTCTCGCACTTCCAGATATGCCTTGTTTGCATCACGCTGGAACTTGATCGTTGCCAATATCAAGAATGGAAACACAAGCAGCGAGATCAGTGTGAGTTGCCACGACAAGCTCATCAAGAGAAAGAAAGCAAAGAACAGCAACAAGAACGACGAAAGGAACTGCATCAGTCCCCATTGCACAAGTTCCGCCATTGATTCAATGTCGGCAGTCATTCGTGCAACAAGAACTCCGGCTTTCTCGCGATCAAAGAATGCCATCGATTGTTTCTGCATTCGAGAAAACACTCGAATTCGTATCAAACGCAAGAAGCCTTCACCGGCCGAGTTCAGTGCAACGTACTGCCAACGTCCGACGACATACGCAATGATGACCACAACGATGTAGGCAATAACGGTCTTGTCAAGAGCATTGCGATCGCCTTTGCGAATACCAGCATCAATACCGTGACGTACAAGCACAGGCCCTGCCAGTGTGCACAGCACAGTGATGATCACGAGCCCTAACGCCAAGATTGCCTGTTTGCGAAACTCGCCTGCCATTCGGAAACTACGGACAAGCACGACCCGCGTTTGGGAACGATCTAGCTTCTTATCTTCTTCCATTCCGCGGCCACCTGCACCGCCGCCGCCACCGCCGCCTCCACGTCCTCCTGCGTACATAACTACTCAATCACCGTGCTGGTCATGGCAGCAAGGACACTGCGATACTTCTCGTTCGTTTCCAAAAGCTCATGATGGGAACCACTGGCACTGATGCGACCTTCGTCTAGCAGTACTACTCGATCAGCTAGTTCGATGGTGGCCGGGCGGTGTGCAATAACCAACGTGGTGCGTCCGCGCATCACAGTGGCCAAAGCGTCACGAATCTCATGTTCTTTTGTGGGGTCAACTGCAGACGTTGCATCATCGAGAACCAATACACGAGGGTCAGCAACAATTGCACGCGCGATAGCAATGCGCTGGCGTTGCCCACCAGACAGTGAATACCCACGCTCGCCTAGCGATGTGTCGTACTTATTTGGTAATTGCATAATGAAGTCGTGAGCACCCGCCAGTTTTGCGGCACGTTGCACTACTTCGAAGTCAATTTCTGGTTTAGCGAATGCAATGTTCGCAGACACTGTGTCATGGAACAACAATGTGTCTTCAAATACCACTCCAACTGAGTGTCGTAACTCCGGAAGTCGTAGGTGACGCAAGTCAATGCCGTCGAGACTGACACTTCCCGCTTGTGGGTCGTAGAAGCGCAACAACAAACGTGCAATGGTGGATTTTCCAGAGCCTGTTGCACCAACAATGGCGACAGATTCACCAGGGGCCACAGAGAAATTGAACCCTTCGAGAACTCGAATATCTGTATGACCAATCTCATACCCAAACCGAACGTTCTCGAATTTCACGGCCCCAACAGGTTGAGCCACAGCAGCCTTCGGAAGATGCAATGGCTGCGGCGGATCAGCAATTGCAGGCACCACTGCCAAGATTTCATGGATACGTACTAAGGCAGAAGCGGCACGTTGCCCCATTGCAACAGTCATACCAATGTTGCGCATTGGCCAGATCAACATAGTGAGATACGCATTGAACGCAACGAGTCCACCCAATGACATGTCTCCACTAATCACTCGATGACCACCAAGTCCGAGAACTGCAACCAAACCAAGCCCGGGAAGCAAGTCGATAGCTGGAAGAAAACGACTGCGAATGCGGGCAGCCTTCATAGATTCACGACGAATATCGTCTGCTTCTACTTCTAACTTGGCCTGCTGCACAGCTTCGGCACCAAAGCCTTTGATAACTCGAATACCTGAAACCGATTCTTCAACAACGCTGGCAAGTTGTGCTTGCTCTTGCTGCACCGCGAGAACCGTTGGATGAATCTTGTGCGAAAAGGACCGAGCCGAAATATTGATGAATGGCAAAGGCGCTAGAGCGACAGCGGCCAACAACGGATCAGTGAGGAAGAGAACTGCAACAACACCGAACACCATGGTGACCTGGGACGCGAAAATGGGAATGTTGACAACAAAGCCCTGCACTTGCAACAAGTCACTAGATGCGCGACTCATTAACTGACCTGTTTGCGTGCGGTCGTGGAAACCAACGTGAAGACCTTGAATTTGCGCAAAGAGACGTTCGCGCAGGAC
>CAIZMV010000040.1 GCA_903934195.1 uncultured Acidimicrobiaceae bacterium
CGGCAAATCTACGTTGTTGCGTGCAGTGGCCCAAGGCCTTGGCATCGGTTTTGAATTCGTAGAAGGCAACGCCGAACTAACTCCTGCGCGCCTCGTAGGTCACTTCGACCCAGCGCGCGTACTGAACGATGGGTACGACCCGAGCATCTTTGTTGACGGAGCACTGGTTAGTGCAATGCGCGACGGATCACTTTTGTACATCGAAGAGATCAACCGCATCCCAGAAGAAACTCTGAATGTTCTCATCACGGTCATGAGCGAAGGCGAACTGAATGTTCCGCGCCTTGGTCGAGTCGTTGCAGCTCACGGTTTCCGCATGGTTGCTGCAATGAACCCGTTCGACGCCGTTGGAACTGCGCGAATTTCAAGCGCTGTGTACGACCGTGTGTGTCGAGTCTCAATGTCATATCAGTCTGCTGAAGACGAGATTGCAATTGTTCGTCGCAACACTGAAGGCTCCGGCGTTTCTGACGCATGGCTAGAAAAAGCTGTTGCAGTGGTGCGCCGCACGCGGTCACATGCCGACTTACGCGTCGGCTCGTCAGTTCGTGGTGCGGTTGACTTTGCCAAAGTCGCAGTGTCGTTAGCTGAACTTCGTGAAGCAAACATAGAAAACCCAAGTGTCGGAGTCGATTCGGCATTGGTTGCATTATCTGGGCGTGTACGTGTACGCGAAGGAAGCGTGCGCACCGCAGAAGAAATCGTTACAGAAATCTGGCAAGACGTGTTTGGCCGAACCGAAGGGGACGCCAACGGGGGAAAAGTGACGGCCCCGACAGGGGCGGACACGACCTCCCGCTAACGAAAGAGGGCGACGAAGCAGATCAAGCCGTCGCCGAAGCAGGAAAGCGCACCACATCGCGTCGTGATCTTTCTCGCCATGAAAATTTCGAAAACATTTCGCCAGAAGTAGGCGAACTTGATGAGGTTGCTGTTGATGAAGCAATGCAGAACAGCCCTGATGAAATGTTGGGCATGCTTGCTGATCTGACTGGCGCAACAGACCCAGCGTTACGTGCATTGGCTCAACGATTAGCGGGGCGTCTGATGCTTGATATCGGAAATCGCGGTCGTACACGACCACACGGTGTTGGAAAGATGGAAGAGCAGGCATATCGGCCCGATGCAGGGGATATCGATATTGATGCAAGCCTTGATGCCATCAGTGAAGCGCGCAACGGAATTGCGCTTGATCCGGAGCGCCTTCGCATTCGGGGGTGGCGTAAGCCAGGAACCGCCTTTTGTTTACTTCTCGACCGCAGCGGGTCAATGGGGGGTAAGCCACTTGCAACATCTGCTGTGGCGACCGGAGCTATTGCTAGTCGGTGCCCAGAGGATTACAGCGTTATTGCATTCGGAAAAGATGTGGTGGTTGCAAAATCACAAGATGTTCCGAAATCAAGTGAGCGAGTTATCAACGACGTGTTGACTCTGCGTGGTCACGGCACAACAGACCTTGCCGGTGCATTGCTTGCTGGCCAACAACAACTTTCTCGTTCGCGTGCTGGGCGTCGCGTAGCGATACTTCTCTCAGACTGTCGTGCCACCGTTGATGGTGATGCAGAAGCGGCTGCAATGAGCATGGATGAAGTGATTGTTATTGCACCGGCAGAAGATCATGATGAGGCACAAGCATTTGCAGACCGAATAGGTGCACGCATTGCATTGGTGAATGGACCTAGCGAGATTCCCGAAGTACTCGCGCGCGTTCTTGAATAACTAGAACTGACAGTTGGGGTCGTCAACCGGAACGATTCCCTTTGTCTCTTGTTGAATCACCACTGCGGGCACTGTTGTTGTCGTTGTGCTGGTGGTTGTTGCCGCCGCAGGCTTTGACAACGCAAGTCGCATAACCGAAGAAGTTGCAATCACTGAAGCAAGTTCAGTGAACTCTGCAGAAGGGGCGATGCTTGAAGTCTTCTTCAAGGTAGAAGACAAACTTGCTTTACCTTGGAACACCGACAGAATCTTCTTTGACTCTTCACTTTCGAAATCGGGCATGATGACAGAAGCTTTATCGACCACTTGCCCGATTCCTGGCATTGTGTAACTACCCATGGTGTTTGCATCAAAGTTCTTCATGGCCTGACCCAATTGCAAAACTGTTAGAGCATTGAGTCGGTCGTCTGTGATCACATTCTTCAACGCAGCGTTAAGAACACCTGTTGCTACACGTGGGTTTGAACGCGCTTTGTCTAACGCTTTCTTCACAAGACGTCGCATGAAGTCTTGTTGGCGTGCAATGCGGCCCCAGTCAGATGATGGGTCAGTACGCCATTTCTGTAGCGCGGGGTCGTACCACTGATAATGACGTGAGCGCATGTATGCAAGTGCATGGTCACCTTCAAAGGTGTAGCAAACATTGGCCTTCAAGACCTTGAAGCCGGTGCGTTTGTCTCGTGCCTTGTTCGCAAATGGCACACGTACTCCGCCAACTGCATCAATGACTTCTTTGAAAGCGCAGAAGTCAATGTTCACGTAGTGGTCTACAGAAATGCCGAAGTTCTCTTTGATGGTACGAATCAGTCGATTCGGGTTCTTCTTGTCAAAGTTGGTGTTGATGCGTCCACGGCGCGTTGAACCAGCTTGTGTTACCCACATGTCTCGCGGAAAGGAAATGACAGCCGCTTGATTATCGATGGGATTCACACGAATCACCATGATCGAGTCACTGCGCTCGCCGAACGCGCTTCGTTTTCCAAAGCCACCTGCATATGGTGAATCTTTGGCGATACACGCATTGTTATCAGAGCCAGTGATCAAGAAGTTTTTTGCTTTCAGGTCACCAATTGGTAAATCGAATCCGTTGGCGTTGGAGTCAACTGAATCGATGGTGACAACTTTGCGGTTGTTCAGTTTCCAGTTTGCGTATAAAAGTCCAGAGCCGGAAAGAATTGTCAGTACCGCAAGTGTGATGTTGGCTAGTAGGAAAACCCGATGTTTGCC
>CAIZMV010000041.1 GCA_903934195.1 uncultured Acidimicrobiaceae bacterium
GATTGGAATATCGATGCCACGATGGCGCGCTTCACGACACACAGTCAGGCCATCAGCAAACGGCATCATGACGTCTAGCACTGCAAGATCAAAGCGTGAATTAGCGAGTGCCTCAAGAGCAGCTTTCCCATCATTCACTGCAGTGACCGCATAATTCTCAAGCTCAAGGACGCGCTGAACTGCCTTACGAACCGAGGAATCATCCTCGGCAATCAGTACTTTGCGGCTGTCCATAAGGACACGGTACCCATGAATTGCAACGGTTTGCCGTACCTTGGCCCAATTCTTGCCTTCCTCTTACCTTGCTCATGTTTACTTCTTACCTAGCCCCGTGAAAGTGGAGTCACGCCAGAACAACTCTGGAGTACACCCACAAAAAGGAAAATAGAACAATGAAGATCAAGTCTCGTTTTACGAAAATCGCGGTGGCCTCAGGGCTCGTCGTGGCAAGCGGAGCAGCAGTTCTCGGCATCACCGGATTTGCAAGTGCACAAGTTGCTCAGCGAAGCAATGTTGTTGCGGTTGCACAGGCAACTGAGACAACTCTCCCCACTACTTCTGCAGCAGGAACTACACCAGCAGCTCCGAGCTCAAGTGCAACGCCAACCACTCCCTCGGTCGAAAAAGCCGATCGTCCGTCTCCACTTGCAGCTGCATCAAAAGTTTTGGGAATTACTGAAGCAGAATTGAAGACAGAGCTTGAAGCTGGAAAGTCTGTAGCTGATGTTGCAAAGGCAAAAAACATTGACCTTGCAACAGTGAAGACAGCTCTTCTTGCTGAGGCAAAGGCACACATTGATGCCGAAGTTGCAGCTGGTAAGCACACCGCTGCTGAAGGTGCATCAAAACTTGCTGAAGTGACATCACGTATCGACACCATGTTGACAACTGCTGGTTTGCCAGCACGTGGCCCACATGGCGAAGGTGGCAAGGGCGGTCATGGCGGCAAGGGCGGACCTGGAAAATTCATGACAACAACTCTTGCAACAACATTGAAGTTGACACAAGAGGAACTGAAGATACAACTTCATTCTGGAAAATCACTTGCTGATGTTGCGAAGGCACAGAGTGTTGACATTGCAGACGTAAAGGCAACATTGACTTCAGATTTCACTGCACACCTTGCAGAAGAAGTGACATCTGGAGAACACACGCAAGCTGAAGCTGATGCAAAGATTGCCGAATTCAAGACCAACCTTGACACCATGGTGAATCGTGTTGGTCCTGCAGGAGGCATGAAGGGCGAAGGTCGTGGACCTGGTGGACGTCACGGACATGGCCCAATGGGACAAGGTGCCCCAGCTGCCCAGAACACTTCTGCTTCGGCATAACAACATCGCACACCAACTGGTGTGATTATCTCCCCCCTTAAGAACAGCCGGGGCTCGCAGTAATGCGGGCTCCGGTTTTGTTTACCCCAGCACTAGTGGAGGTTCACGCATCATGGTTGATGTTGCATGCAACGACAGCGATGGCAACCAACGCCCAAGTAGAGGAAACCTCTTCTTCTTGCTGGCGTCAACCGTGATTAGGCCAGTTAGGCCATCAACTGTTGTTTTTGCAGAGACGTGTGAGAGCAGGGCAATGGCTGTTGCAGCCTCTGATGGGTTGTCGGATGTAATTGCCGAACGCACTGCACTACGGGCAATGTCATTCAGACGCAATGTGTCGAGACACACTGACAATGTTGCGAGAAGCAACAGGGCACACAACACGACGAGTGGCGCCATTAAAGCGAATTCAACTGTTGCTTGTCCATTGTCTCTACGGCGTGGAGTTTGATGCACGATCAAATATGTCGTTAAAAACCGTGTCAAAGAGTGAACCAATTTTTCCGGCTCCACCACCTGCAGTGGCCCATGCAATGACAAGAAGAGCGATGATTGCTGCGACTAGCAAGATGAGGGCGTATTCGGTAGTGGCTTGACCGCGTGAGCGTTCTGGTGAGTGATGAAACATGTTTCTTCTTTCGTTATTGAGTGAC
>CAIZMV010000042.1 GCA_903934195.1 uncultured Acidimicrobiaceae bacterium
GATGCTGACGAACTGTGTGGGGTGATGATGACATTGTCCATGTCCCACAATGGGGAATCAGACGGAAGCGGCTCGGTTGCAAAGACATCGAGTGCTGCACCTGCAAGATGCCCAGATTGCAATGCAGCAACCAGCGAATCTTCATCAACAAGTTCACCGCGACCAACATTGATGAAACAAGCCCCCGGCTTCATGATGGCAAATGTCTCGGTATTAAAGATCTGACGAGTGGTGTCGGTGAGTGGTAGTGCAACGGCCACCCAGTCAGCTCGTGCCAGCACATTGTGTAATTGATCAAATGAAAATGTGGGGCAGGGCTCATTGCCCGTAGGGGTCCGACGAATCGCTTCTACATTCATATTTAGCGCAACGCCTAGTCGAGCAATTTCGATACCGATTGGACCCATGCCGATAACTGCAAGTCGTGCACCATCAAGTTCTGCAAACTCGTGGCGAGTCCACTCATGTTTCTCTTGGTGCTGAAACCACGCGCGAACATTGCGACTCAGAGCCAACATATATAGGACAGTTGTTTGAGCGATGGGTGAGGCAGTAGCACCAGAGGAATTTGTGAGTCGAATTCCGCGTTCCATGAGCTGCACGAAAAATGGACTGTCAACGCCAGCAGAAAAAGTGTGCATCCATTTCACAGACGTGGCCTTGAGGATGGAGAGAACAAAACCGCGCGAGCGATCTGGCCACAAGTCACTGGAATAAAAGACCGTGTTGATTGTGGGGATTATCTCGTCAGGAAGAACTTCGTTACCTTCGTAGATGATGGGGGTGACACCGGGGGAGATGGCTCGAATTGCATCGGCATGGCGGCCCCACACATTGTCACTAACCAGCAACGTGATGGGTTCTTCGATCTTTGCCATTGCCATAGGTTAGGTAATAGGTGAGCTGTGGGCATTACCGTTAGAGCATGCGTCTGATTCTGGGTCTTCTGTCGGTATTGCCGTTTCCCGTGCAACACATGGGGTCAGGTGACAGCGTGCAACCGCGCGACACGGTTTCCGTGATTGATTCAATTACACCTGAACTTCCTGCAGGTGTTGCTGTGGACATTGTGGGCTCTGACACTTTTGTTCGCGTTCAGTCAGTTGGCCATGACGTGATGATTACTGGCTACAAAAATGAGCCGTACATGCACATCACAACAAAGGGTGAGGTGTTTGTGAACGATGGCTCGCAGACAACACTTATCAATGGCAATAGGTACGGCAATGTTGACACCAGTTCTTTTGTAGAAAGTCCGAACCCTGTGTGGCGCAAAATCGGAACAAATGGAACAGCCATGTGGCACGACCACCGGGTGCATTGGATGAGCCCTAAACAGCCTGCTCCGATAGACACTGCTGGCACAGTGCTGGAATGGAAAGTTTCCATAAGTGTTGATGGGGTGCCAACAACTGTGGCTGGAACACTTTTTTTGCGTGAGAAAGCAAGCATGTTGTGGTGGCTGGCAGGCTTTGCCGCTTTGTTGTGTGCAGTTGTTTTGTCAGTGCGCCGCCGCAGAGAATTTTTCGTTCTGACATTTCTTATATCAATGGTGGGAGTTGCTGTCGGAGCAATGCAGTACATCGGGTTACCAGATGGGGCGCGAATCACGCCGTTGATATTGATGTTTTCAAGTGGTGCAGCAGTAGTTGCTGCTGTCTCGATGTTCATGCAACGACGCGGCCAAGCCTCACAGCACATTGCTGTGTCGTTAAATGCAGGCGCAGGTGCAACCTTGGTTGTGTGTGGGTGGTTATGCGCAGATCAAGTTCGTGCGGCGTATGTGCCAGGCATTGACCAAGAATGGCTTGTGCGCATGCTGATACCTGCGTTGTTAGGTATTGGCTTCGTGGCAACTATTGATGGTGTCACGCGCATTATGCGCGGTTCGACCGACTAACAGTTAGACGGAAAGAAGGTCGCGAGCACCGGTGTCTGATGACGGGTGACGCAACTTGCTCATTGCGCGTGCTTCGATTTGACGAATACGTTCACGAGTGAGGTTGAAGTGTTCGCCCACTTCTTCAAGTGTGCGACCTTCGCCACTGCCACCTAGTCCGAAGCGCAAGCGCAAGATTTCGCGTTCACGTTCATCGAGTGGTGCAAGCAAGCGCTGAATTTCTTCAGGCAGCAATGCTGTTGCAGCGGTCTCAAATGGTGATTCAGCAGAACGGTCTTCAACGACGTCGCCAAGTTCAGCGTCACCGTCTTCGCGCAATGGCTCTGACAATGACAAAGGCTCAGCAGCAAAGCGCAATGCTTCGGTGACTTTGTCTTCTGGCATTTCAACTTCTTTTGCCAATTCAGCAAGAGTTGCAGTGCGGCCGAACTTCAGTTCCAGGCGTGAGCGAGCTTTTTGCAAACGAGCAAGCGTGTCGCCAGCATGGACCGGCAAACGAATGGTGCGGCCGGTGTTTGCGATACCGCGAGTGATGGCCTGACGGATCCACCATGTTGCATACGTAGAGAATTTGAAACCTTTACGCCAGTCGAACTTTTCTACGGCATGCATAAGGCCCAAGTTGCCCTCTTGAATGAGGTCAAGAAGTGGAAGACCAGATGCTTGGTACTTCTTTGCAATAGACACAACGAGACGAAGGTTTGACTGAACGAATGCACGCTCTGCGACTTCACCTTCACGAATTGCTTTGCGCAGTTCACGGCGCTTGGTGGCGGTAGGGGTCTTGATCTTTGCCATTTCGGCAACAGCTTCTTTGCCGGCCTCGATGGCCTTGGCAAGACGCACTTCGTCGTCCTTAGTAAGAAGGGCATACTGACCGATGTCTGTGAGATACAGCCGGACGAGATCCTCTTCGTCGCGATCGACACGATCCTTTGCCACTCTTATACCTCGCCTAAATCTTGCATCGACCACCACGCGGGTCGAATATGGGCAGGCTATCTAGATGCGTGTCGGGTGCCACAGCCTGACCAAGAACATTTCGCCAACATCTGCAAGAGTATGAGGAATGGCTGAAAATAACCCCGAAAATGCTGATTCTGGCGAGATAGAGCTAGTCATCGTGACGATGTCCTTTGACGCCGCCGACATGGGTTCCCTTGTCGCAATTCTGTCCAAATACATCGTGCTGACCCGTATGGAACAGGGGTGCCGCAATGTGGACATGATCGTGTCTGACACCCGCCCGAACCGCATACTCATCATCGAAAAATGGGACTCCCCAGCGACACAACAAGCCCACTTCGGTGGCACCACCATGGTGGAAATGGCGAAATCCTGCACAGGCATTCTCACGGGCGCTCCCGACATTGACATGTGGCAGTCAATGAGCGCACACGACCTTACGTAGGTTTTACGGAAGCGCGATAATTGCTTCGTGCTCTAGCGAAGCCACAACATTGCCATTCACGATGATGTGAAAATCAACAACAACACGTTCGCCGTGAGCAGTAAATCTGTCAACGATGGCTCCGTGAATTTCTGCATGAGAACCTGCAGTCACGCGCGCGTGATGGCGAATGATGCTGCGCGTGTGCACCCAACTAGACGTTGCTATTTCCGTATGAACAACATCGTTTGCCAACGTGGGCCAAACAGCAGGGTGCACAAGGTTGTGTTGTGCGTATAACGCAAGGTCATCACCGGCCAATACGCCGCGGTCTGTGCCGTGAACGCAGTCTATCAGTAAGTAGTGCACAGGTAAAACATCAACGGCGCGCATGGCGGGAACCGGGCCAGCATCACGAACTGCACGAAATGTGGCACGCGGTTGGTCTTGCTCTGAAGTAA
>CAIZMV010000043.1 GCA_903934195.1 uncultured Acidimicrobiaceae bacterium
GGCGCAAAAACGCCGCACATCAAGTTACCCCAGCAACTGCAGTATGAGCCTCTGTTTACTGCGACGAATTTCACGATTTTCCCCAATATCGCAGGCCAAGGTCTCGCCACGGGCAACTGCCATGATGCGCTCAAGGGTGGCGAGGTCTGGCGGGTAGGGGTCTGACAGCCAGCGGCGAAGTGCTCGGCGGGCAAGAGGGGCCGGGGCCGCTGCCAACGCCACAGCATCGGTGGGGTCAATATTTTGGGCTAGTTCTTCCAGCAAATCATTGTCGTCGCGCAACACATCAGCACTGCGAACAAGAAGTGGCACTGGGTCACGCAATGAGATTTCAGTCATGAGGGGTAGAAGTTCGTTGCGAACGCGATTGCGCTGAAACTTTGGGTCTGTATTTGTGGAATCGGTAATGGTCGCGATTCCAGCGTCGGCGCACACCGCATGAGTATCACTGCGACGCAACGCCAAAAGGGGCCGAGCAAAACCAGGTCGCATTGCGCCAAGACCCTGTGCACCGGCTCCGCGCAACAAGTTAATGAGCACTGTTTCTGCTTGGTCATCTGCAGTGTGGCCAGTCATTACGTCGGCTGGCATGACGCCGTACCGTGCTGCACGGGCGCGAGCTTCAAGGTTTGGGCCATGTTCCAATTGCACCGAATGCACGATGACTGAAATGCCAAGCGACTCTGCAACGGGGTCGATTACGTCGATATCACTGGCTGATTCGGTGCGTAGGCCGTGATCAACATGAATAGCAGTGACAATGAGCCCGTGCGCATGGGCCAACAGCATGAGGGCCATGGAGTCGGGTCCACCCGAGACAGCGCACGAAACAGCTGTACCAGCAGGTGGGAAAGTGCAGCGACGAAGTAGATCGTCGATCAAGAAAAGTGGTTACTTCTGCTTGAGAGCTTGGCGTTGACGGCGGTTTGGGTAGCGGCTTGCGCTGACCTTGGCTACATAGCCAGCAAATACGGAAGCTACTGCCCCGATACTTCCGATGAGGAGGAATACACCGATCCACCAATGCCATACATTCGCTGCGAACATGTCTCTAGCGTAGCCAATGGCAGCCGCTGCGACCTATTACTCGGTGGTTATTCCGATTCTGATTGCGGCCCAAAGCAGGCCAGGAGACGGTCGGTGAAGCCGTCTGGCAGATGATCTCGTTTGGCCTTTGTGCGCACAATGGTGCGTAATTCGGCATGGAATTCATAGGCGCCTTGGCAATCGGTGCATCCAGTGAGATGGGTCATGATCTCTTCAATTCGGGCGCTCGGCAGCTCTGAATCAAGGAACAATTCCAGTTCTTTCAGTGTTTCTTGGCAATTTGGCATATCGATGGCTTTGCTCGCTCTGGCGATTACTCGCCGGTTCCTTCAATTGTCAGGGGCTCAACAATGAGCCCTCTTTCACGTGCGTACTCGTACAACATCTTTTGCATCGCTTTTCTTCCCCGATGCAGGCGGGACATCACGGTGCCGATCGGGATTTCAAGCATTTCAGAGATTTCTTTGTAGGAAAAACCATCAACATCAGACAAAAGCACCGGGATACGGAAATCTTCTGGCAATTCTTCGAGGGCGTTTTTCACTTCGTCATCTGTAAAAAGCTCGAGCATTTGGTCTTCGGCCGAACTGCTGAGTTGTGACTGATCGATGGAACCCAAGCGCTTGTACAAGAAGAGTTCTTCAACATCATCTAGTTCAACTTCAGTCCCTTTTCGTTTTTGTGCGTTGTACTTATTGATGTACGTGTTCGTCATAATGCGAAACAACCACGCACGCAAGTTTGTGCCTTCTTGGAAGGTATGAAACGAACGCCATCCTTTGATGTAGGTCTCTTGCACTAAATCTTCAGCATCTGAACGATTACGTGTCATGCGCAATGCAGTAGAAAACAATTGCGGCGCATATTGCATTGCATCAGCGGTGAACTGTTCTTGTTCGCTCATTCTGTGAGTAATGCGTTACTAATGATGGCGGTGTTTTTTGGCTTTGATTGCTGCATCAACTGAGAGCGTGAAACGCTCCATCAAATCAGCCAATACAACACGCTCTTCTGGTTCAAAGTCATTCATCACTGAAAACAAAATTGCGCGACGGCGGTCATTGACTTCACCGTGAATACGACGACCACGTTCGGTTACAGAAATAGCTACGACGCGACCATCGCCTGCATGCTCAACACGCTCTGCCAAGTTGTCTTTGATAAGACGCTGCACTGCACGTGTTGCTGTACTTGGGTCAATGCGAAGGTATTCGGCCAAGTCACCCATACGGCATGTTTCAACAGTGACAAGTAGCTCGAGCGCATCCATTTGGCCTGGCTCGATTGCGCTGCCACCAATGCCAAAGATGGCATCGCGTGCTTGGCTTGCTGTTGCTCCGCGGCGAATTTCCCGCCATGCCCGACCAATACGTCCGGCTATCTCGCGATCGAGATCACTGGTGGGGTCTGCCTGTGTCTGTGTGTTCGTCATGTCCTTACTAGGGTACCCACATGGCAGACAACGAAATAGGTCAGGACCGACCAGAAACTCCCCTCGATGCGCTGGGAATCATGGCGAGCCAACAAGCCATTCTTGGGCCAAACCTGCGACAGGTAGAGATGTATACGCGCCGTGGTCTTTTGTCACTTTTATGGCACGAACCAGACGCTGCCGACCAAAACGTGGGCGTTGTCATGGTGGGCGGCGCCATGGGCGGAACTCTTGGGCCTGGTGACAGTTTGTTTCATGCATTGGGTGAAGCGCTCTCATCAGTAGGTGTGCCTTCTATTCGCCTCAGTTATCGCAAACCGAACGACATGGATTCATGTTGTGTTGATACGGCTGCTGCTGTGCAACTACTTGTCGGCAGCGGTGCAGATGCAGTGGTCATCATGGGGCACAGTTTTGGTGGGGCAGTTGCCATTCGTGTGGCAGTCGGATTATCCGAAATGGTGTGCGGTGTAGTCACGTTCGCAACACAGTCAGCGGGTTGTGAAATAGCTGGTGGTCTTCAATCACGACCGTTATTGATGTTCCACGGTGACAGCGACTCTATTTTGCCGCTTGAGGCCAGTGAAGTTGTGCGAGCAATCGCTGGTACGGGAGACTTACACGTTATGCATGGCGATGATCACTTGTTAGCAAAAAGTCACGATGTGATGTTTTCTACCACGATGGATTGGCTGAACACAGTGTTCGCCGGAGTCGCTTCATGATTGCTTCACCGAAGAACGTTGTTGTCCTTCTTCTTGACAGTTTGAATCGTCATGAACTTGGCGCATACGGCGGTGGCAATTTCGATACGCCAAACCTTGATCGCTTGGCGGCACGATCTGTTCGCTTCACGAATCACCACACTGGTTCACTGCCGTGCATTCCTGCGCGACACGACATCTTGGTTGGTGCATGGGATTTCTTGTGGAAGCCGTGGGGCTCTATTGAATTGTGGGAAGAACCAATAACGGTCTCATTGCGTCGTGCCGGTGTTGTCACTCAACTCATTACAGACCACCCGCATTTGTTTGAAGTTGGTGGCGAGAATTATCACACTGACTTCACCGCCTGGAGTTATGAACGTGGACATGAAAGTGATCCCTGGAAAACACGACCAGATGCTTCATGGTTGGGTGCACCGTCATTTGGTCGCGGTCATACTCACTACGACAACTCACGTGGATTCTTCAAAGGTGAAGAAGACTTCCCAGGCCCGCGCACTATGCAAGCAACTGCACGGTGGTTGTTAGAAGACGCACCAGTGCATCGCGCACAAGGCGAGCGCTTCTTTCTGTTCGTTGACGAATTCGACCCGCATGAGCCGTTTGATACACCGGCACGTTGGGCCGACAGGTATGACGACACATGGGAAGGCGACCACATGGTGTGGCCCCCATATGCAGTTGACGCAATAAAAGAAGGCGTTCTGACTGAACGCGACGCGGTACAAGTGCGCGCACAATACGGCGGCAAATTATCAATGATTGATCATTGGTTGGGCAAAGTTCTTGATTCTCTTGATGCAACAAATGCATGGGAAGACACGGTTGTGGTGTTGTGTACAGACCACGGGCATTACTTAGGCGACAAAGACGTATACGACCGCGATGTTTGGGGCAAGCCTGGAATTCCGGTGTACAAACCACTTGGGCATATACCAATGCTGATTGCATGGCCCGGAGTTGCGCCAGCTACAAACGATGCACTCACTACGTCAACAGATATTCACGCAACACTTGCAGACATTTTTGATGCACCAATCAAACACACTGCACATGGTTCATCGCTAGTTCCTTTACTAAACGGCGAAACAACACAGGTACGTGACTGGTTGCTAACCGGTGTGTGGGGCCGCGAAGTACAACTAGTAACAAATGACTGGCGTTACACACGCGGACCACAAGGCATCAACATGCCACAAACAATGTGGTCGAACAGGTGGAGCACAATGCCCATCGGCTCAATGCCTGATTTCAAAATGCCCATGCCGGATTCGCGTGCAGTTCTTGATTACATGCCAGGCAGCACTGTCCCCGTTATTCGTCAACCATTCCGTGAAGGTGACATGTTGCCGTTCTGGGGTTACGCAAAGCAATACGAAACAATGATGTTTCACCGTGGCGAAGACCCTGATGAAACTGTGAACCGTATTGACGACAGCATTGCAAAAGACGCAGAGGAACTGCTACGCGTTGCATTGCATCAGGTGAATGCACCATCGGAACAATTCGAACGTTTAGCTCTTACTTAAGTAAGTGGTGTGCGTTGGCGAATTGCCAACACACATAATGCAATCAACATCAGCAGCCCTGCGATAATTGTTACAAGAATAAATGTGCCGTGAGGCAAACTGAAACTGACCGCAATGTCACCGGTAACTCCGGCGGGAACAGTAATCATTGGCATTGCTTCGCCTAAACCAGTAAATGCAACTTCTTTTCCGCCAACCGTGATATTCATGCCAGGCGTAATAGGGCGTGAAAGCAAAACTTTTCCGCCAGTAGATGAAGTAACTGAAACGCCATCGGAGGTGTCTGTAACAACAACTTCGGCATCTTGGTAGGAAACAGTTGTTGGCTTTGTTGCAGAAGTGTTGGTGTACAACACCCACGCAGGTTGTTCATACGACACAGCCCAGCCAGTTGGCCCCGCAGCATCGAACCATTGTTGTTGCTGACCACGTTGCACCATTACCGCTGTGATGCCCATGAGTTCTATCCATGTCTTACCTGTTGTGGGTTCCACCGTGAACAGTGCTGGTGCTGTGCCTTCACTAGACCATCCAAACACTCGTGTTTGTAAAAGGTTTTCTAGGCCCTCATGTGGCATGGCGGAATACCCA
>CAIZMV010000044.1 GCA_903934195.1 uncultured Acidimicrobiaceae bacterium
CTTTGCATCGTTGCAGATAAATCTGAGGAGAGAGCAACCACCACGATGGCGGTTGCGCCTTCTGCGGCAAGGCTTCGGTAGGTTTCCTCGAAGGAACCAGGCGACGGAGCAGCGGTCTCTGGCAAGGTGGCAGACGCGGCGCACTTTGACCAGAACTCGGTGGCAGTGATGGTGGTGCGGTCGATGTATTCGGTGTCGCCAAAACGAACACTGAGGGGAACAATGCGAATTCCCAAGGCATCTGCCATGGCTTGCGGAAGGTCACAGGAAGAGTCGGTCACTATGCGTACGGTCATGAATTAGACCGTAGTCGCGTTGAGGCGCTCGCGTCGTGCTGACCGACGGTTCGACCACCACCATGCAAAAAGCAACAGCAAGAGAATGGCGCTCACAAATTGTCCGTACGCCGCTATGGCATTGACGTTGGCAGAAATAGTGATGGGGTCGACAACTGACTGATTGCCTTCTGGTGTCGACACCCAAATTGAGATGGGGATTTCACCACTTGCACGTGTTGTGGCAGACACATTGAGTTCGGTTGTGCCGCCTTTTGTGAGAACCACGATTCGAGTGGGTTCAGTCAGGGTCAATTTGGGACTGGTCAAACGCACCCGCACCGTCAGATCTTGGTCTGAGTCATTGCGAACTTGGATACGAATTGCGCCGGTTCGGCTGGAGAGCGTGACCGACTTTGGCGTCGTCACAGTGACAGCGTCGCGAACTGCACGCATGGTTGTGCGAAGCGAGATGATGTACGCCCCTGGGGAATCTGTGATTGTGGAAGTACCAAGCGAAAAGAGCGACGGCCAGGTCTCGCGACGAACATCGTCAAGGCCGAGCATGGACAGAGTGGTGTCTAGGTCTCTGCGTGTTGCGCGAATACTTGACGTTCGGCTGATGTCAAACGATGTGCTGTTTTTTGCAAAGGCCACAGCCGGGGTAATTGGGTTGACCACCACGGTGCCACCAAAGTCATTCATGGAAAAACCACTGGTCTGAGCCAACAGCCGAGTAGCAGAGACGACAGCTCCAGATTCGGCCAGGTTATGAAAAGGGGCAACTACACCCATCTTGATTTCTGTAGGCAGAGTTTCCTGAGAAAGAAGATCATCTCGTTCCACCAAAAGTTCGGCGGCGATTTTGTATGTGAGCCGTTCTGAGCCTTCAGGTTGCGCATTCTTGATTTGCGTTACACCATTGAGGGGACTGATAACTGAAATCAATTCGTCGCCAGCCCTTGTAGCGCGGCCGAGCAATGACAACGAACGCTCACTTGTTACTAGCGATTGTGCAGAAGGTAGAAGAATCACAGAAGTGATGCCCGCCGACTTCAATACCGACATAGCAGGTGGATCAATATTGTCCGTTGCGATCCAGGTGTGTCGCTGAATTGTTACGCCGGGAAGAAGTCGATTCAGTGTTTTCTCTCCGAATCTCAATTGTGCATCAAATTCAGCAGACAAGTTCATTGCAGCAAATAGAGAAGGATTACTTGGCGTAAACGTGGTGTTCACGATTGTGCGTCCGCGCAATAAATCTCTCAGCTTTGTATACAGCTCGACATCTGTGGGCAGAGAAGAATAAGCAAATGAGGCAATGATTTCAGGCTGAATAGAGATAGTGACTGGAGACCGAAATGTGGCGAGGAATTCAACAAGGCGAGTAACTGCATTGCGCGAGTTCTCAGTGATGACATATGTGCCGTCGGTAGTTAATGATGCAGGACCCGTAAGCGAAACCACCGTGCTGAACGGAACCACCGGAGTTTCAAGCTTTGTGTCACGTCGGTTCAAGAATGTCAATACCGATGTAACAACTTCACCTGTTTCTGAATCAACGATACGGATTGTGAGTGGGTACACGCCATCAAAAGGAATAGACAGCGAAGCACCTTGTTTGTCACTAGTGATAATTGGGACAACAGCAATTAGGTGACCTGCGTAATCACGAGCGATTCGTGACATTCGATAACTGATGGAGTCTGTGACAGCTGGGATGACATCACCATCAGCGATTGAACGAAATGAATCACGCGATGCAACCCGACGATGAAGAAGAAACTCGAGGCGATCATCAGCAGCCACAAATGTGTCGAGGTTTGGAGACAAGACAAAGCGTGCATTCACTGTTGTGAATACATTGAACGGCTGAGAGACAATTTTTAGTTCGGGTGTACCCAGAACGGCTGCAGGAGTTACTGCATGAACATTGGTAGTGGGCAAAGCAACGCCAAGAGCAACAAGGCTGATTGCAAGAAGGCGCATGAATCTCATATCGACAACTGCCGTTCCATTACTGAAAGGTTGTAGTCAAGAGGAACAAACCCATGGTGTTCATAAATGGACAATGCAGCAGTGTTTGAGACTTCAGTGTTCACAACTGTCGACCTGCATCCGCGCGATTGAATCCATGCCAGTGAATTCTGCACCAACGAACTGGCATCTCCACGGCGTTGAAAATCAGGATGGACAGCCAGTCGCTGGATAAACCCGTATGTGTCTGTGACCCCCGCAATGACAAAACCAGAGATACGACCCGTCGCGTGCGAGACAAAGATGCGTGCTCGATGCGTGGCATGAAGGGCCTCGCGAAATGTCTGTTCGTCCATCATCCAGTCTTGGCCAAACGCTGCCCGATCGATATCAAGAATCGCCTCAACCATGGAAGCGGCTGGCATTCGCGACATGGGAAAACGAGACCGAACAGACTGCAATGGGCGTGCAACGATGACCGGATCTGTATCAGGCCGTTCCAACAGGGTCAGCTTTTGCGAGGTCTTGAAACCCACCGATGAAAGAGCAGTTGCTGCAACAGGGGCAAGGGGAGACGTACGAACGCTGTCGTAGCCCCAGCGAGACAAGGTGTCGACCCAGGTCTGCAAAATGGGAGCCTCGGGTAATTGCAATGTTGGGTTATGCGAGCCACCTATTAATAGGAAGGCTCTGCTTGGAACCTGCGGCCACGGACGAGCGCGGGCAGTGGTGACACCAGACCAAATGACCCCTGCTCGGGAACGCTGCTCGACCAAACTCACCCCATGACCGTAGTGCGACTGGTCCCTGCGATGCCGAAAACTGCCTGAAAGAGCGGGTACCACCTGTTCGGGCGCTTGGGTGCCTAGCCTTCATCTGTCATGTTTCCGCCACGCTTTGCCCCAATTCTTCAGGAGATGGAGCCCCTCGCTGCCCTTTTTCGCGAAGCGGGCCATCGCCTCTTCTTGGTGGGCGGAAGTGTGCGCGATCTGTTCCTCGGAGACACCGATGCTGGCACCGACCTCAGCCTGATTGACTTCGACGCCACCACAACGGCCACCCCAGACCAGATCAAGAAAATTGTGCAACCAGTCGCTGATGCATTGTGGACCCAGGGCGAGCGATTCGGCACCATCGGATTGAAAATTGGTGAGCGCACCTACGAGATCACAACTCATCGCGCAGAGGCGTACTCGCCTGATTCTCGTAAACCCGAAGTGCAGTTTGCAACTGACATCGAAACTGATTTATCTCGTCGTGACTTCACCATTAACGCAATGGCTTTGGAACTAACGACAGACACGCCGGAACTTGTTGATCCGTTTGGCGGACTCGCAGACCTCATGGCGCGCGTGTTGCGCACACCATTGTCAGCAGAAGAGTCATTTAGTGACGACCCATTGCGCATGTTGCGCGCAGCACGATTCATTTCGCAATTAGAAGTTGCACCTGATCCGTCTATCACTGCGGCAGTAACTGCAATGGCGGATCGCCTCACCATCGTGTCCGCCGAGCGGGTGCGTATTGAATTTGACAGGTTGATGACAACAAAGCGCCCAACGTTTGGTTTGTGGTTCCTAGTTGATACTGGTCTTGTTGATCATTTCCTTCCAGAAATGAAACTGATGCGACTTGAACAAGACCCTATTCACAGGCACAAAGATGTATTGACGCACACACTTGCAGTAGTTGAGAATGTGCAACTAGACCCCACCCGTGAATTCGATTTTCGCATTACCCGATTAGCTGCCTTGTATCACGACATCGGTAAACCACGTACACGCGGATTCAAAGAAGGCAAGGGTGTCACGTTTCATCATCACGAAGTTGTTGGCGCACGTATGACACGTGAACGCATGAAGGCTATGAAGTACCCGAATGCCGATATTGAAGCAGTGTCTGAATTAGTAGCAATTAGTGGGCGTTTTCACACGTATCAAATGGGTTGGACCGATAGCGCCGTACGTCGTTATGTACGTGACGCCGGCGAATATCTTGGCGAACTCAATGTGTTGGTGCGCTGTGACTGCACCACACGCAACGAAAAGAAAGCAAAGATCCTTTCTCGCCGCATGGACGAAATGGAAGCGCGTATTGCAGAAGTTGCTGCACGTGAAGAACTTGCATCACTTCGCCCAGAAATTGACGGACAACACGTAATGGAATTGCTTGGCGTACCTGCAGGCCCAGCTGTTGGTGCTGCACTTGAATTCCTTATGGATATTCGTTTGGAAGAAGGAATTCTTGGCGAAGAAGTGATTATTGCTCGCTTGCGCGAATGGTGGGCAGCAAACGCTGATGATGTTTCGAAACTGAAGCGCACTCGACGTGCGGAGAATCGTTAACTACGAACCAAGTTTGCGCGCACGCACAACAAGTGTTGATGGTGCAACTGCACGCGGCTGATGCAACGGAGTTAGTTCGTGCATCACGTCAATAGAAAAGTTCGCACGTTGCAACGCCATCGTTAATTCGCCAATGGTTGGCGTGGTGGAACCGTATTGGCGACGCGCTGTTGGGTCATTGTTGTCAAACACCGCAGACATGGGGTGAGTCACTGCAAAAACCAATCCGGCTTCTGGGCGCAAAACGCGGTGCACTTGTCGAAACAGGCGTGCGATGTCAGTATCGAAATTGATCTGATGCACACAGACCGCAAGGTCGATGACTGCATTCATGAGAAATCCGAGGTCTGCAAGATCGCCCTCGTGGAATTCCACTACGACGTCTGAATTACTGGCAGCGACACGTGCCCGAGAAATTGCCTCGCGCGATGGATCGATGGCGATACTGCGAGCGCCTTGAGTAGCCATGGCTACGCAGTTCGGCACAGTGCCAAAAAGTCCTAATTCCAGCACTCGCTTGCCGCGAAGGTCTCCGCACACCCGAAGTTCACTTTCGTTGTGAACCGTGGAACCAAA
>CAIZMV010000045.1 GCA_903934195.1 uncultured Acidimicrobiaceae bacterium
ATTGGTTCGCTCCTTCAATGGCTGGATAAGTGCCCAACCCCTTTCCATGTTGTGGAAACAGCAGCATCAACTCTCGACGCAGCAGGATTCACTAAAACCACACAATTAGGCAATGAGATGGCGAACCTTGGTTACCTAGCCATTGACGGCTGCATCGTCGCATGGAGACTCGGCTCTTCGAAGGGCGCATTAAGAATCATTGGTGCACATACCGACTCTCCCAATCTGCGAGTGTTGCCTCACGCAGATATTCACCAACTTGGTTGGTCACAATTAGCGATAGAAATCTATGGAGGAGTGCTCCTTAATTCGTGGCTAGACAGAGACCTTGGTATTGCCGGGCGTGTCATTGATTCAAATGCTGTGGCCCATTTATTCTCGGCGCCTCAGCCTCTTGCTCGTATTCCGCAGTTAGCAATCCATCTTGATAGAGAAATTGGTGACAAGGGGCTTCATCTCGACCGTCATCAACACATGACACCCGTTTGGGGTTCAACAAAGCAGTCCTTCGCCGATTGGGTGCAAAGAACTTCAGGGGTTACAGATGTATCTGCTTTCGACGCTCACCTATTCGACATTTCTCATGCATCAATCTTGGGTGCCGATGAATCGCTAGTGGCGAGTGGTCGGCTAGACAACCAAGCGTCCTGTTGGAGCGCAATTGAAGCGCTACGTAATGCCCCAGAATCAGAGCACACTTCAATACTTGTTCTCAACGATCATGAAGAAGTGGGAAGCAACAGCTCTACAGGGGCTGCTGGTCCCATGCTTGCAAACGTTATTTCTCGTATCGCCTCGCAACACGGTCTGAGTGAAGGCAAACAGTTCGATCGTCTCGCATCTTCATGGTGCTTGTCAGCTGACAATGCACATGCAATACATCCGAACTATGCAGAGCGCCATGAACCACGGCATGCACCGCTGATTAACCACGGTCCTGCAGTAAAAGTGAACGGTAACCAAAGGTATGCAACCTCCGCTCGCGGATTAGCGCATATTCGATCCATCGCAGAATCGAGTGGTATTCCTCTTCAAACTTTTGCGTCGCGAAATAACGTTCCTTGTGGATCAACAATCGGGCCAATCACAGCGACACAACTGGGTATTGAAGCTATCGACATCGGAATTCCGCAATTATCAATGCATTCAGCCAGAGAAATGTGTGGTGCTAGCGACCCATTGCATATGGTTTCGCTAATGAGTGCATTCTTACAGCGTTAGCTGTCAGTAGTTATTTGGGCTACCAACTAGACGCTGTGCCTCATCGAACAATCGTTGCAATTCATCTGACAAGTTAGAACTCAGATCTTTCAATGCAGACCGTGGCAACCGCTCAGTTCCATTCAACACTGTCTGAATTGGCTTACCGATAACTACAACACATTTGCGTGGATAAATCATCTTTGATCCTTTAGGCATGACGCGCTCGGAGCCGCCTATTCCCACGGGAATTATTGGCACTCCGGCTTTAGCTGCAACATACGTTGCACCATCAAAGAGTGGATGAACCACTGGCCCACTCTGTCTCGTTCCCTCAGGAAACAACACCAATGGCTCACCCGCTTCTAGTACGGCTACGCATCGACGAAGCGCTTCACGATCTGCTGTGCCTCTACTTACTGGAAAAGCTCCAAGAGCCGAAACGATCCATCCAATGGGTCCGAATTTCCAAATGGTGTCCTTTCCCATGAAGCGCATTCGACGAGACGTAACGGCAGCTGCCAGAGGCGTATCAATATTCGATCGATGAATGGGTGCCAGAAGGAATGCTCCGGACTTTGGGATGTTTTCCTTGCCGATAATCGTTGTGCGCGTGTAAGACACGCACACGAATACCACGAGGCCCCGCAACAGTCTGTAAAAAAGCCGACTAAGAAGACTCTGACCAGCCATAAATGTGTCTACTTCAGCCATGATCAACTCTTTCGAAATGAGAAACAATTTCGGCTACGACCTCTTCAATGGTTCTGTTGCTGGAATCAACAATGACCGAACCCTCAGATGGACGCAATGGCGAATCAAGCCTGGTGGAATCAAGGTGGTCACGTTCTGCAATGCTTGCCGCCACCGCTTTTATGTCTCCCCCTGTTTGGCCGACACGACGTTCAGCGCGCACTTCCGGAGATGCAGTGAGGAACACTTTTAGAATTGCATCAGGAAAAACGACTGTTCCGATGTCGCGACCCTCCACAACTCCGCCTTGTTGAGCTTGTATCCATCGGCGTTGCTGTTCTCTCATGGCATCGCGTACAGGAGTATGAGCAGCAATGACGCTGACGATGGCATTGATTTCACTGGAACGAATCTCTGAAGAAACATCAACGCCATTCAACTTCGCGGCATCACGTTCGATGACAACAGAAACTTCGCGAGCAATCTTGCCAACAGCATCGGCGTCGTTGGGGTCGGTCGCAGAGTTCTGAACTTCTAAAGCAACGCAGCGGTACATAGCACCTGTGTCAAGATAACGAAGCCCAGTTGCTGTCGAAACTTGTCGTGCAACAGTTGATTTACCGGCCCCGGCCGGACCATCAATCGCAATGACGCGCACGATTACCAACTAGTGCCGAGTGGTCGACCTTCGTCGTATCCGGCTGCGCTTTGAACTCCGACAACGGCACGTTCATGGAACTCTTCAATACTTGAGGCGCCTGCATACGTGCACGCTGAACGAAGTCCAGCCACGATCTGGTCGATGATGTCTTCAACTCCAGGGCGCACGGGGTCGAGATACATACGAGAAGTACTAATGCCCTCTTCGAAAAGTTCCTTCTTCGCTCTCTCGATAGCAGTCTCGGCGCGTGTGCGGTTTTTAACGGCGCGATTAGAGGCCATTCCGAAGCTCTCTTTGTACAAACGACCTTCGGTATCACGCAACGTATCAGCGGCTGATTCGTAGGTTCCTGCGAGCCAGGAACCAAACATCACGTTGGCAGCACCTGCAGCTACAGCGAGAGCCACATCACGAGGGAAACGAACGCCCCCGTCGGCCCACACATGTTTGCCCATTGAGCGGGCCATTTCTGCGCTTTCAAGCACTGCACTGAATTGTGGACGACCAACGCCCGTCATCATTCGGGTGGTGCACATTGCGCCAGGGCCTACGCCAACTTTGACTATGTCGGCGCCTGCATTCAATAAGTCGCGCGTTCCTTCACGAGTTACTACGTTTCCTGCAACGATCGTTGTGGTGGGTGCAACCGCGCGCACTGCCTCAATCGCCCGCAACATACGGTCCTGGTGACCATGTGCAGTATCAATAACAAGAACATCAACTCCGAGTGCCACTAATGCTTTTGCGCGCTTGGCTGGATCAGCATTGATACCAACAGCAACAGACGTCAAGAATTGACCATGTGCGTTAGTTGCCGGAGCATAAATAGTGCTACGTAGAGCGCCTTTGCGAGTGATGGCACCAACAAGGATGCCGTTCTTATCGACTACGGGTGCGAACGACAAACGCTGATCGATCAACTTGTCGTGGATGTCTGCGACTGGCATTGAATCTGTAAAGCACACCATGTCGAGGTTCATGACGTTCTTTAACTGTGTAAAACGGTCGAAGCCAACAGCGTCGTATTCTGTGAACACGCCCACAGGACGATTATCGGTGTCGACCACAATCACCGCGCCATGTGAACGCTTGTGAATCAGACTCAGCGCTTCACCGACGGTGTCTTCTGGCGCAAGGGTGATGGGGGTCTCGAAAATTGGGTGTCTTGACTTGACATGTTCGACAACCATTTCAATGATGTCGAGCGGAATATCCTGCGGCAGAACAACTAGACCGCCACGGCGTGCAACTGTTTCGGCCATTCGACGACCAGCAATAGCGGTCATGTTGGCAACCACGATGGGCACATTGGTGCCTACCTGATCAGGGGTGCTGAGGTTTACGTCAAAACGCGATGACACCGAGGACTTGCTCGGGACCATGAACACATCGTTGTAGGTCAAATCGTGGGCTGGGAGATCATGTAAGAACCGCATAGGGCATGACGAGACTACCGTGTAGGCATGGCATCTACCGAGAACGTTCCCGTCGTCCTAGTTCATGGTTGGGGCGGCAGTTTCCGAGAAACATGGCAAAAGCCTGGAATTGACGCCCTCCTGGCTGATGTTGGGCGTAATCCTGTCGGACTTGATCTCTTAGGTCATGCAGATCAAGACAAACCTCACGACCCCGCGGCATATGTAGAACTGCCATCGTGGCTACTTGAGCACTTGCCTGAAGATCCAGTTGTTGACGCTGTTGGGTTCTCGCTTGGCGCTCTCACCATCCTTCGCGCTCTCATCGCAGCTCCTGATCGTTTCGGCAAAGTTGTTCTGTCCGGTATCGGCGACGGTGTTTTCACTATGTCTCCGCCTGATGGCAACAAACGAATCATCGACGCACTAGAGGGTCGGGCACCAGAGGACGACACGTTTGCTCGCATGTTCGCCCATTACGGCAACTCTCCTGGAAATGACCTGTTAGCTCTGACTGCAATCATGAAACGCCCACCGTCCGAACCTGTATCGGAAGATCAATTGTCAAAAGTGACGAACGAAATTCTCATCGTCATTGGTGACTCAGATTTTGCTGGTCCTGCAACTCGTCTTGCTGCAGCCTTCCCGAATGCAAAGTTGACCGTCCTGAAGAACACAGATCACTTCGCGACTCCAGAGGCTTTTTCTTTCATTGATGCAATTCTGGACTTCCTTGCTGTATGAGCATTTCTTCGCGAATAACGCAAGACATTGAGCAGGCATGTCACACGCTGAAGGCCGGAGGCATTGTTGGCATCCCTACTGAGACTGTGTACGGATTAGCAGCAGTTGCCTTGAACGAAGAGGCCGTATCACGTGTCTTTCGCGCGAAGGGCAGACCAACTTCTCATCCGCTGATTGTTCATCTTTCTCCACAAGATGACATCAAACGGTGGGGCGTATTGAACAGCACCGCCGATCTGATTGCAAAGACCTTTTGGCCAGGGCCACTTACTCTCTTGGTCCCCCGCACTCGTCTTGTCCCAGATTGGGTTACAGGCGGACGCGACACTGTTGCATTGCGAATACCTGCTCATGACATGACCATTTCACTACTTGAAACCCTGAATGAAGCGGTAGTTGCTCCTTCAGCAAATCGCTTTGGGCGCGTGAGTCCTACCACTGCTCAACACGTGGTCGATGACCTTGGTGACGCCGTCGACCTTGTTCTTGACGGCGGACAATGTGCAATCGGAATCGAATCAACAATCGTTGAATGCACGGACTCCTCGGTGCAAATATTGCGCCCTGGAAAAGTATCTGCTGTGGAAATTGCCAAGGTCACAGGTCTAGATATTTCAATGACTGATGGCCCGTCACGTGCACCAGGCATGCTGTTGGCCCACTACGCACCCAGCGCCCTAGTTGAATTATGCGATTCATTAACAGGCGCACAAGACCGGCTAGAGCACTATGCGGCTCGGGGAACACCCGCAGAAATTCTGCACCATGATGACCCTGCTATCTACGCACTCAGCCTGTACGACGATCTGCGCTCAGCAGATTTGCGAGGAAGCGAAGTGGTGATGGCAGTGTTGCCCCCACTCGGCGGATTAGGTGCAGCCATTCGCGACCGCTTAACCAAAGCTGCCGCCTCCCACTAATTAGGCCATTCAATGGCGTTCAAATTCGCCACCAAGTAATCCCTCACCTCTTCAACTGAAATTCCCTCAGCAGAAGTTTCGGTACCAACGAGTAGTGAAACAGTTGTTGCTCCCGCCTCTGGCACTAAATCGCACCGACACCAGCCGTTCAGCGCACCGGTTACATCAGAGTCATGTAACGAAAATTCCAATTGGTAAGGCGGTTCTTCGTGGGAAATTGCACCACTGATTCCGGCAACAATTAGCAGCGCTTCGAAACACTCTGCCGGCAGTACATCAACCGTGAAGCTTGAAATATCTCTTTCACGTCGCACCAGTACAGGTGAAACAGCAACTTTTACAGAAGTTGACTCCTCTACGTAACCCAAAGCTGAATGCAAAGCTTCGTTCAGTTCCTGCATAGCTGCAACAGAACCGCCAACATCCGGATGAACTATCCGTGCTCTTTCACGCCATGCTCGACGAATTTCGTCAGCAGTGGCACCTCGCTCTACCGACAACACCAAGAAAGGATCTCGGGTCGCCACACAGCCTCTTATCGGCCAATGAAGTTGGGAGGACGTTTTTCGATAAAGGCAGCAACGCCTTCCTTGAAATCTTTTGTCCGAAAGAGTGGAAGCAGTTGAAGAAACACGTGATGAACATTCTGCTCGAAGGTTTCTGTCTCTGCTGCTCGCATCATTCTCTTAATTGCTCGTACCGCAAGTGGAGCATTCGACGCAATCTCCCCTGCCATATCCATAACGTGATCCATCAACTGGTCGGCAGGTACAACCTTGTTCACTAGTCCCATCTCGAGACATTCATCTGCCATCAAAGTACGACCCGTAAACGCAACTTCAGCAGCTCGTGCATAACCAACCATTCGGGGCAACAACCATGTTCCTCCGCTCTCGGGCAGAATGCCACGCTTAGCGAAGCCAGGCGCCATCTTTGCGTTATCTGCAGCAATACGAATGTCACAGCCAAGCGCAATGTCTAACCCGTAACCGGCTGCACCGCCGTTGAGCGCACAAATAACCGGTGTGTCAATACCGTGAAGAACAATCGGTGGTGCTTCACGAATATCGAACTCGGCCATGTTTGCACCAGTGTCATCAAGCACTCCAAGCGATTCAGTCTTGCCCGCCTGTGATCCGAGATCTAAGCCAGCACAGAAAGCACGACCAGCACCAGTAAGCACTATGCAGCGCACTTCTGGGTTGCGATCAGCTTCCAGGAGTTTCTTTGACAACAAATCAAGCATGACGCCAGAGATGGTGTTCATTCGTCCTGGTGCATTCAGAGTGATCGTTGCGATTCGATTAGAAACTTCTAGGAGGACTTCATCTTCTTTGCTCATACCAATAAAGATAACAACTATGGAATCACAGAAATCAGTTGGGTCGCCAGATTCAACAAGCGTCCCTCAACCAACTCTCGATGGCTCTATTGGTGACGGGTGCAGAGTCCTACTCATTCGTCACGGAAGATCTGCTGACATAGTCCCAGGATCAGCCGAGAGCGCTGACCCTCCACTTCATGAAATCGGACAAAAACAGGCCCTAGCGGTTGGAGCTCGACTGTCGAAAGCGCGAATCGACGCTGTGTATTCAAGTCACCTTTTGCGCGCGCTACACACTGCTGAAGCAATCGCAGCACATCACACACTTGATGTTGGCGTTTTCGAAGATTTAGAAGAAGTACGCCTCGGCGATTGGAGTAACGGAGAATTTCGCAGACGCGCAGCTACTGCTGATCCCGAGTATCTCAAATGGGCCGCCATCGGAAGATGGGACGGAATACCGAATGCTGAGGGTGATCAAAACTTTCGAACACGTGTGTCAAACCGAATCAATTCTTTAGCAGCGAAACATGATGGTGGATGCATTGCCGTGGTCTGTCACGGTGGAGTTATCAACGCGTATCTTGCAGAGATGCTGGGTACGCAACGCTCGTTATGGATGATGGTGGAAAACACAAGCATCACCACAGTAAAACTGAGTGAGACTCCAAGTGTTCTCACCCTAAACGACTGCAGTCACCTCTACGATTTGCTTCTGAAGTAAGTAGTAAATACCTACACGCCTCGCGAAGGCGTCACAGCCAGGTTGCACACGGCAAACCACAAAGCCGTTGCTCCGACGATATGAACGGCAACTAACGCAACAGGTACTCCATTGAAGTACTGCGCATATCCGATGGCGCCTTGAAACACAGCAGCAATCAACAGTGCTTGTATTGCATCACGCGTACTTGTGTCGCCGTTCAGTTGTTTGGCCCGAATTCCGAGAAAGACGATGAGCGCAATTGTGATGATCACACTCACGCTATGAACGCGAGCAACACTGGTCAGGGCAAAGCCGAATCGCACTGCTTTCTCGTCTCCTGCGTGTGGACCTGTTGCCGTTACAACAGTTCCGGTTACTAAGGCCAATGCGCAACTGACGACAACTAGACGGATGGCCATAACTATTCGGACAGGACCTGTACGAAAATAGGTTGCAGGTTGATCTCCTGATCGGCGGTACAACACGAAAGCATTAGCCACAAGAACTAGCGACACTAGGAAGTGGGCCATGTTTGCGTACGGGTTCAAACCGGTGAGCACCACAATGCCTCCGATGATGATCTGAGCCAGAACTCCAATCACCAAACCCCACGCAAGCCGCACCAGATCTTTTCTGAGAGGCCTACGAAAGTGGGCCAGCAACACTGCTGCAATCACACTGAGCGAGACAACACCAGTGAACAAACGGTTGGCTTGCTCTATCAAGGTGTGGCCAGTTGACACGTCCACAAATTTCGTTGCGTTACAACGCGGCCAGTCTGCACAGCCGAGGCCGGAACCTGTCAGGCGCACCATTGCGCCAGAAAATATGATGACGGACAAGGAGCCCAAAGCAGTTCCAGCGACAGTTCGGAAAGCTTTCTGGGAGACCGTAATCACACACCCCACTGTACGACAGCATTGGCGAAGGTTTCCGTCTGGCGCCATGAGATAAATAGTGGCTACGGTCACAGACATGATCACATCCTTTGACGACTACCCAATTCATCAGACGTCCGAGCCAATCGCACATACAGAGTCAGGCGACCCTGGCGCCTATGACAGATACTTTTTCAATGGGTACTCGCGCGATGGAAAACTCTTCTTCGCTGCCGCTATGGGTCTGTATCCGAATAGACACGTTATTGACGCCTCGTTCAGTGTTGTGCGCAATGGCGAACAAGTAAACGTCCACGCGTCTGGCCGAGCGCCGTTCGACCGCATGCAGTGCAACCAAGTAGGACCTATCAAAGTAAATGTAGTGGTGCCGATGAAGCAGCATCACATCATAGTTGATTCTCCCGAACATGGAATCCGTGCAGACATCACCTTCGAAGCGTCTTCATTGCCGTACGAGGAACCACCATTTCTTGTGCGAGCAGGAAACCGAAAGGTAATGAGTTACACACGACTGACTCAACTAGGAACATGGACAGGCTGGATAGAGGTCGACGGCGTCCGCATAGATCTTTCACCGGGAGACATCGTTGGCTCACGTGACAGATCGTGGGGGGTTCGTGGGGTTGGTGAACGAGTGCAACTTGGTGCGCCTCTCAATCAGGCTCCACAGTTCTATTGGCTATGGGCTCCCGTGTGGTTCGACGGATTCGGGACAGTCTTTGATGTAAACGAATACTCAGATGGCCAACGTTGGCATGAGTCAGGTGCAATGTTGATCGGTTCTGACACCATCAAACATGCCAATTCTGTGACATACAAATATTCCTGGGAACATGGAACTCGACGCGCCGAACAGTTCGCATTGAAATATCAGTTTTCGAAAGATTCTGCCGAGTTGCTCTTTACTCCCCTTGTGCATTTTCAAATGAACGGACTTGGCTATCTGCATCCCGAATGGAATCATGGAAACTGGAAGGGCGAATCAGTAACAGGCGGAGACAGATATTCAGTTCCTGTAGAAGACCCACTATTGATGCACAATCTTCATACTCAAACCTTGAGTTCAGTCACTTGCACATTGTCCGACGGAAGCGTGCATAAGGGAATCGGAATTCTTGAGACATTGGTTCTCGGTGCTCATGAACCATCTGGATTCACAGGAATGAGCGACGGGTATTCAAAGCCCTAGCCGTGCTTGACGGACATTGCTCCGTCTACGACAACTGCTGCACCGTTGACAAATGACGATGCAGGTAAACAAAGATTCAGAGTCATGTGGGCGACTTCTTCTGGAGTTCCGTAACGCCGAAGAGGAACTTTTCGTTTCGCATACTTCTCTTTTGCTTCATCATTGATGCCAGCAGTCATTGCTGTATCAATGGGTCCCGGACACACAGCGTTAATGGTGATGTTGTGGCGCCCAAGTTCTACAGCGAAGCTCTTAGTGAGACCAATGACGGCATGTTTCGAAGCCGTATAAGCAGATAGGCCTCCGGTCGCAACAATCGCTTCGGTGGACGCAATGTTGACAACCCGACCGCCAGTCGGAGCCTTCAACAGATACGGAAGCGCCGCACGAATCAAATGTGCGTGGGCAGACACATTGATGGCAAGGGTCTGATCCCAGTTGTTCCCAAATGTCTCATCATCGGAAAACACCGAAGAAATCAAACTGACGCCAGCATTGTTCACAAGGACGTCTATGCCGCCCCAGGCATCAACAGCGCTACGAACTATCTCTGCGCGGTCGGAAGCAAGTGAAACGTCCCCACTGCAGCCACGAGCGGCCTGTGCGCCGTACACAGCGACTATCTCCCCCACGACTTCTAGAACACGCTCTGAATCACGGTCAACCACCAGCACGTGGGCGCCCTCATCGGCAAACAGGTGGGCAGTAGCTCGTCCCATGCCGCTTCCTGCTCCAGTAACAACGACCCGCGCGCCGTCCACGCTCCTCGACAAGGTGCTCAATCTCATATTTCTCCTTCGTGAAGCCAGTCGACCCCCAAAACCCATGTTCTCACAGGTTTTCGTCCGAAATTCGGTTTCTTGATCGGTTTGCAACATCACTCCTTGTGCTCAGGTCATCACAGATATCACTCTTAGTGGTTACCTAAACATTTTCTGTGAGAAATTCCTCAAGTTCTGCTCAGACCTGCCGATCCCTATTGCGGATCAAAAACAGGGAGCAGACACATGTCTCACAACCACACACATTTCGTCAATCGCATCATCGTGGCCACAGCCATTGCAGCCATGGGCCTCGTAATGGCCCCGACAGGTGCAAGCGCTTCAACTGGCGTTGTCGCTGCTTCCTCGGCGACAGCGAAAACTGCTCCTGGTCAACCAGCATTTGGAGACAAGGGCCCACACGTTGTTGCAGTACAGACAGCAATCATGCGCAATGGCTTTACTTTGAAGGGTGGAGCCACCGGAGTATTCAACAAGTCAACGCAACGCGCATTGAAGACTTTCCAAAAAGTTGTTGGACTCAAGCCAACAGGCGTCGTAGACACTGCAACTGCAAAAGTTCTGAAAGTAGCAGCAGCCAGCACAACAACAGTTCAGGTCACAACCACAACTGTCGCACCAGCCACAACAACTGTTCCTGCCGTGGTGTATCCCCTCACAACTTCGACCCTTCCAGTTCGCGGAGCAAAAGGTGACGCAGTAGTTGCAGTCCAAAAGGCACTCAAAGCTGCTGGCCTTGAAGTGAAGGGTGGCATCGATGGTGCTTTCGGATCAGGAACCACAGCAACAATCGTTGCATTTCAGACAAATAAGGGCTTGACCGCTACTGGCGTTCTTGATATTCCTACAGCTGTTGCTCTTGCCTTGATCGCACCAGTTGCAGCAGCAACACCTGCCCCTGCAGCTGCACCTGCAGCCGTGAGCGTTGCAAGCACCACAACACTTATTGACCCTTCATCACTTCCAGTGCGCGGAAATCGTGGCGACACTGTACGTACATTGCAAAAAGCATTAATCAATGCAGGCATTGAGGTCAAAGGTGGCGCCGACGGAGTATTCGGTGGAGCAACTTTTGTTGCACTTCAGAAATACCAAACAGCAAATGGTCTGACAGTGACAGGCACTTTGACAACACAAACTGCAGTAAAACTTGGCCTCGTTGCAGCGCCAGCTGTCGCCATCTCAGTGTTCCCCGTACAAGGCCTGTGCAGCTACGAAAACACCTGGCATGCACCACGTGGCAACAATCGTAAGCACCTCGGAGTTGACGTCATTGCCAAAGAAGGAAACCTTCTCTACGCAGTTGCAGACGGAACAATCACCAAGCTCTACACAGAAGCTTCTGACAAACTTGCTGGTAATGGTGTTCGTCTCACTATGGCTGATGGAACGTATTTCTTCTACGGACACATGCAGAAAATCGCAGACGGTATGACAATCGGTGCAAAGGTTAAGGCCGGACAAGTTGTTGGCTATCTCGGAAAAACTGGTGGAACAACAACCCCACACCTTCACCTTGAAGTTCATCCATTGGGTGGCGAAGCTATCGACCCAACTCCAATTGTGGCTGCAGTCGATGCGTGCAGCGTGACTACCCCATTGCCGGTACCAGCTGCGTAACTAGATCGTCTTCGCTCTCTTTCTTGTCACACGATCCAGTGACGAGAAAGAGAGCGTTGATTCTCAGACTTACGGACGTACTTCGTAGAAAGCATTTACAGAATGATCTACATCAAGCTTCTTGAAATGGGTGAATCCGGCTTCACGTGCCATTGATTCTGCCCGAACAGCAGATAGTCCCAATGTTCCTAGCCCTTCTCCCCCATCTTCAGACATTGCTGAAGACATGCAACTCAGAACGCTGATTCCGTACAGCAAAGAAGCCATCGGATTCTTCGAGACATTCAACTCAAGTGAATCGTGAGCCTTGATGTCAACTAGCAACCATGTCCCATCATCCTTAAGGGCTTTGCGAATCGTCTTCATCATCTCTGTCGGATGTGTCATGTCATGAATACAGTCAAAGGTGCAAATCAGGTCGTAACTGTTGTCATCGGCAATCGGCGTATCCCGAGGATCAAAAAATGCGACATTTGAAACCCTTGCGTCGGCCTTGCGCTCCTCTGCACGCTCAAGCGCAAACTTTGAAATGTCAAAACCCTCAATAACACTCTTCGGAAAAGTTGAACCCATAAGCAATGCCGCTCCGCCAGAGCCGCATCCAATGTCTGCAACTCGGGCTCCTGAAGTCAATTTCTCTTGAATTCCTTCCAGCGCCGGAATCACCATCGGTATCAGGAAATTTTGATTCCATGGCTCGAAACTTCGTTCAATTCCAACAGCACCCTCTGGTCCGTGTGAGTCATAGTCCTGCCCGACACCAGTGCGAAAAGCCTCAGGCATCGCGTTGAGGGCCCCCATGGTCTGCGGGAGCCTATGGAACATTCCCATTCCGTACGCAGGATGATTTGGTGTTGCCAATACAGCAACACCTTCAGGTGACAGATGGAAAACGGGAGGAGACGCCGACAAATCGGCACAGGTAACGATGCGGGCCGCCACCTGATTGTGTAGCCACTCACGCACCCAACGCTCGTGTAGTCCGGCCTTCGCAGCAAGTGATTCAGATGTATCACCTTCTACTGACATTGCCATCACTTCATACAAACCAAGTCGATCACCAAGGTGAATCATGCCCGCCGTAACTGCACCTTCCAGTTTGCTGAAGATGCCAAAAGAAAACATTTTCAGAGCATCAGGATCAAGTTCACGTTGTTCTGTCATAACGGCAATCTACGACATAAACCACATCGAGTAATTACTCAGTACGTGCGCAACTCTTTCGGCAAATGCTCATTGCCAGACAATTGGCTGAGACCAAAGGTCATGCCGTCACCAATCTCAAACAACTCCAAACGATTAACAGTTGCATGTCCAATCACGAGCCTTTCCCATTCCCAGGGAGTAGGCGGAAATCCGAGCATGTGACAGATACTTACGCTGCTGGTACCGGCATGCGCAACGAGCAAGATTCGTGTATCAGGCCGGAAAGTTTCGGTCTTCTGCCAAATTGGTAAATCAGTTTCAGCTCGCACAAGTCCGTGCTCTTCTAGGAACAAACTGACGCCAACATTGATGCGCTGCACAAAATCTGACACAGCTTCTCCACCTTCAAGACCGCCCCAGCGCTCGTGAGAGGGTTTTGCCTTCTCAGATTTGTAGGCCTCAATAGCTTTTTCTTCTGGAGTGCCATGCCAAATCGGATTTCGAATCTCTTCCAGCCACGGATCAATTACTAGTTCCATCCCTAAAGCTTCAAGTATCGGAGCCGCCGTCTGTTGCGTCCTTACCAGTGGAGATACGAAAACTTCATCAAAATGTTCGTTTGCGGCCCATTTTCCTAACAGAGACGCCTGCTCGAAACCGCGAGCTGTCAACGGCGGATTGTCGACATTCAACTTGTCACGAACCCACTCTGGTTCAGCGTGGCGAACAAAGACAATTTCCATCTATTGAACTGTAGAGCGTTCCGAGATGGCGTAGCCGTTATTGGCTTGGAATAGTGAAATCAATTCCACAATTGTCGAAAGCACGTTGGAACTGACGTTGGTACTGAGCATTATCCGTGTTGGGACCACTCACGTCATAAATGCCAGATAACGAAGTTCCTAAACACGTTGCCTCACTATCTGCAATTGTGAGACCGAACTGAGTCGCGATCATTTTTCCAATGACAGTCAACTCAGAAGAATCGTCCAGAGGGTTAACTATCGGGTCTGTGGCAGTCGGACTCGGAATCGGATTCATTGGCAGAGTGATTTCTGGGTTATTGGGCGGTGCCTGCGTAGACGGCATGCCGCATTTGCTTACCAGTTGACCTTCCACAGTGTTCGCTAGCCGGAGGGTTGATTCAGAACCGAGTTCAAGGGCTGCAGAGACAGCCTCCGCGACATCGAGTGCCCTGTTGACATCCCAGTCGACTGTGTCCATGACGGATATGAACGATGAGATCTTCCTTGCGACAACATTTGCCTCACTTGAAACTGATTCTTCCGTGACAGCGTTAACGGCTCGTTCGTAGGCCTCGTTTGAATCAGTGCGCAACTGGGCGTATCTATCTTCTGAAAAATTGTCGAGACCCTGTGAGAAACTACTGACGTAATCAGAGATTGAAATGTCTGAGTTACAAGACGAAGCGGTGTCACTAGAGCATGAAGCCAGGACTGCTACTGCCCCGAATAACAGCACAACAGACCATCGAGAGGAAGGGCGAAGTGACACACGCCTATTCTGCCAGTATCGCGCCAGACAGCGCAGCCACCTACAGTTCAAGTATGAACAAGATTGACGTAGCCGTGGCCATATTGCGCGGGTCGGTTGGTGTTTCGATTGCCTACCACGGAATCAACAAAGCAAAAAGCATCACTGGCACAGCTTCGTGGTTCAAGAGCATCGGAATGAAATGGCCGAAACAACAAGCCGTAATCGCAGCTGGCACGGAAATCATTGCAGGAGCCCTTTTGGTTGTTGGCCTTGCAACACCATTGTCATGTATCGCTGTAATTGCCCTCATGACAGTTGCAATAGTTACAGTCCATGCACGTGTCGGGTATTTCATATTTCTTACGAATGGCGGATGGGAATATTGTGCGTCGATTGTCGCAGTTGCTACTGCAATCGCCATCACAGGACCTGGAGCATTGTCCGTCGATGACGCGTGGGGCCTCAATCAGTCCGTAGGTCTCGTAGCCCTACCTATTGGCCTCATGTGTGCCCTGTGCCATTTGACGCTCTGCTGGCGACCACAAACGAACAATCCGTCGGCATAGCATTCAACTCGTGTTTCTTAAGAAATTTACTCGCGTACTCCTCACAACCATCTGTGTTCTTATTGCTGGAATGTGGGTGTACGCATACGGCTTCGCCCCTCGTGAAAGTTTCAACAAGATCTATGACACTGCGTGGCAAGCAAGATCTCAAGCTCATTGCGAGAAGGCTGAGAACATTCGATTCTCATTTGAAGACCTCACTCCTATGAGAGCTGACGACCCACTTGCATTAAAGGCAAAAGCCAAAGTTGTAAAGGCAGCAACGGATGCTCTTGAAGACGCGATCAATTTGATTGCGGCCGATATACCTTCAGACGCCAAAGGCCAAGAATTGGTCCCAGCATGGATCGCGGACTATCGCCTCTACATCTCAGATCGTCGAGCCTTTGAGGTTGCCCTACAGAATGCTGAGACTCGACCATTCTTTGCAGAGAGCGAAATAGAAGGTGTTCCAGTCAGTGAGCGCATCAGCAAATTTGCGCGAGAGAACGACATGAAGACTTGTCAGGCCCCATACGACTTGTCCGTTTAGTCGACAGTGACCCAACCGAGCTCGGTGTCGTACCGCCGCACAACTCGCGCCGGAGAACCGACTGCAACTGAATAGTCTGGAATGTTGTGTGTTACGACAGCGTTCGCACCGATGACTACGTGTTTTCCAATTGTCACGCCAGGCAGCACTACAGCACCGTAACCAAGCCACGATCCGTCGCCAATCACAACTGCTCGCTCAGGCTGAGACTGCTGGGATATAGGACGAGTCACATCTTCATATCCGTGATTCTGATCAGTGATGTAGACATGATGTCCGGTCCATACATCGTTTCCGATTGTGATGGAAAAGTGTCCGACGATGCCACTACCTCGACCAATCAGACACCTGTCTCCGATCGACACGACAATGTCTGAAATGCATTCTTGACCTGGAACCATTCCCGCAGACAGCGCCACGTCTGGACCAATCAGGGTGTCGTTACCAATGGAGATATAGCGCTCATTGAAAATAGTTGTGGGTTTCCACATGATCATGCTTCGCTCGCCAAAGGCCGCGAATTTCTTGCCCCGAACGTCTGTCGCGCTAGTGGATGCCCAAAAAGTTAGGCGCCTGTTGATGTCTACATAAATACGACCAATTAAACGTCCGAACATAGGGAACACGCTAGTGACCAGATCAGGTGTGGGGACTACCGTGTTTCTATGCAGAACAAGCCACAAACTATTGCAACCAATCGCGGCTCCATCACTGGACTTATCTCTTCGTCTGGAAGTTGCGAGTTCCTAGGAATTCCATTTGCTACAGCCAAGAGATTCGAGAATCCGGTTGATATCTCTTCTTGGGAAGAGAACTTTGCTGCTACTGCTTATGGACCAATCTGTCCTCAAACTCCAGGAATGCTTGAGATGGCATTGAACATGGATGCGTCGCATATGAAAGAAGATTGCCTCAACCTCAATGTGTACACCCCTCGCACGCCGACAGAAGGAATGTCGTTGCCAGTCCTGTTCTGGATACACGGCGGTGCTTACACAAACGGAGCCGGTTCTGTCGCTTGGTACCACGGAGCATCACTCGCATCACGCGAGACAGTCGTTGTAACAATCAACTACCGGCTCGGGCCATTAGGTTTCCTCGGCGATGGCAACTACGGAACGCTTGACATGCTGTCAGCGCTTCGATGGGTACAAAGAAATATCTCCGCTTTCGGAGGTAATGAAAAGAACGTGACGATCTTTGGCGAATCGGCTGGTGGATCAGCTGTGGTTTCTTTGCTTGCAAGCCCAGAGATTGATGGTCTGGCTCACAAAGCATGGGCGATGAGTCCTTCAATTGGTCAACTACGTGACAAGCCACGTGCCCTTGAACTACAGAAGCAATTCATAGAACTAGCAGGACTCACATCAATGGATGAAGTCACGTCAATGTCAGTGGAAGACATACTCTCAACCCAACTAAAGCAAATGACTTCACCAACAAAAGCTTTCGATTTTTATGCGCCAACAGCAGGTGGCGTTTCTCTTAGTAATGACATCCTTTCCTCTGCTGCGCTCTCACCTATTCCGCTTGTTGTGGGTACTAATAGAGATGAGAACAAACTGTGGTCCACCTTCGACCCGTCTTTGGCTGACGCCGATGACGCGCGTTGGCAAACCTTTACCGATGAAACATTTGGCGCACGCGGGCAGCAGGCACGCGAGGCTTATCAGGCACTACGACCTGGAGAATCTGCAAGAGATTTGATGTCTGCCGTAAGTACAGACACAGGGTTTCGCCAGCCCGCCCAACGCCTATGCGAGAACCGAGTAACAAGCGGAACGCCGACATGGATGTATTGGTTCACGTGGCCAACCCCAGCTTTTGGAGGTGCTGTTGGTTGTTGCCACGCGCTGGATATTCCGTTTGCCTTCAACAATCTCGATGCTGAAGGCGTACTGATGATGACTGGTGACGGAGAAGAACGCCCACAGATAGCTGACAGATTCTCTTCTGAAATAGTCTCTTTTGCCACGCATGGGCACCCGAGCTGGAGTCAATTCAACACAGATAGTCGACCCACGCTGGTGATTGATGTGGAAACACATCTGGTACACGATCCAGAACCAGAAATTCGCGTTCTGTTCGCCTAAGTGACAAACGACTCAATCCATGAGTCGAACAACCCCCAATAGCCTTATGGGCTCATGGAAAACCTGCAGTCAAGCCCACGCGTCAAGGTTCTCGTACCGCATCTAATTGAACGCAAGAACACTTCGCAAGTGTTGACCATGGTCACCGCTTATGACTCTACTTTCGCCTCCATTGTTGATGAAGCAGGAGTCGACTTAATTCTTGTTGGTGATTCTGTTGCGACAGTCATGCAAGGACAAAAGACAACTCTCGGCGTATCAATGGAGCACATGGAGTACCACGTCCAGATGGTCGCATCCGTGAAACCAAAAGCTTTGATAGTCGGAGACTTGCCTTTTGGTTCTTATCAAGCGTCTGCGAAAGATGCTGTACGCAACGCTGTTCGCCTAATCAAAGCAGGAGCTGAGATTGTGAAACTCGAAGGTGGCGTTCATGTTCAAGAAGCAATTGAGGCAATTGTTCGGGCCGATATTCCTGTCATGGGACACATTGGATTAACACCACAGAGTTATCACCGTATGGGTGGGAACAAAGTACAAGGACGAGACGAAGGAACGCAATCAGGCAGTCGAGACAGAATCTTGGCTGATGCTCGCGCCGTAGAAGATGCCGGTGTGTGTTCATTCGTCATCGAGGCTGTTCCTGCAGAACTAGCAACGGAGATAACAGCTAAAACCCACGTCCCCACCATTGGCATCGGTGCTGGTGTGAACTGCGATGGTCAAGTACTCGTGCTACATGATCTTCTCGGTTTATCCGAGAGGTCTTTCAAATTCGCTAAGGCATACAGCAATCTCAGACAGATTTCGCTCACTGCGGTTTCGGAATACGTGATTGATGTTCACAGTCGTCGATTCCCTGACGCCTCAAATAGTTTCTAATACACATGAAAGTCATTCGGACCGTCTCAGAAGTGCAGGAATGGTCTGCTACTGAACGGTCGGCGGGCAACACCATCGGCTTTGTACCAACTATGGGGGCACTCCATCAGGGCCATGCAGAACTCTTCGCGCAGAGTGTTGATGAAAACTCTCGGACGGTGGTGTCCATATTTGTTAATTCATTGCAATTCAACAGCGCTTCTGACCTTGAGGCCTATCCGCGTCAACTTGAACAAGACAAAGTGATTGCAGAAAAACAGAATGTCGATGTGTTATTTGTTCCCAACCATGAAGAGATGTACCCAAATAGTTTCTCTTCCACAATCTCTGCAGGACCAATTGCAGCGCACATGGAAGGCTTGCATCGTCCCGGCCATTTTGATGGTGTGGCTACCGTGGTAGTCAAACTGCTGAATGCCGTGACGCCCGACATTGCCTATTTCGGTTTAAAGGATTTTCAACAGCTAGCTGTCATACGTACTGTTGTTCGCGATCTGAATCTGAAGTGCCATATCATTGGTGTTCCAACAGTTCGAAACGAATCGGGACTAGCGCTCTCGAGCAGAAATAGTCGCTTATCACCTGAGTCACTCACTCAAGCGCCGAGCGTGTATGCCGTGTTGCTCGAAATGGCTACACAAGCACGAGAACGTGAAACAACGACTACCGCTCTCAAAGCTCATTTCACTAGCGCAATGAAGCCATTTTCAGCCGCGAAGATCGAATACATCGAGATAGTCGACTCCGTCACTCTCCATCCCGTGAATACCGCCAAGGCAGGCAGCACAATCTGTGTCGCTGTGTGGTTTGAAGACGTGAGATTGATCGACAACATCAGCATCTAATCACGGCCTAATCTTGCAATATGGAGAAAGCTTTTGCGGAATGGCCTCAATCGTTGTGGGCTCATAACTCACTGCAGTGGAATTTCCACTCTTTAGAAAATTCCGAATCCTTCGACGTTGTCATTGTTGGTGCTGGCTACAGCGGATTATGGTCAGCACATCACCTACTTAATCTGAATCCTTCCCTATCTGTAGCAATCCTTGATGCGCGACAACCAGGCTTCGGAGCAAGCGGCCGTAACGGAGGCTGGTGCAGTGCTTTCAGCCCCATGTCGCTAGAAGCAATTGCTGCTCAATCCGACAGACTAGGAGCAATTGACCTACAGAATGCTCTTGTTGAGTCGGTTGATGAAATTGGTGTCCACATCGAACGCTCTGGAATCGACTGTGGATGGCACAAGGGCGGCACCCTGTCCTTTGCATCAAGTCAATTACAACTGCAGAGAATTGAAGACAACATCACGATGGCTAGGAATTTCGGTTTCGATGATTCATTCATGCATTACGTGACTCCAGACCAGGCCGAAGCGCGCGTTCGTATTCGCGGCTCACACGGAGCCTCTTATAGCCCTCACTGCGCTGCATTACATCCCGCTCAGTTGGTTGACGGCCTTGTTCGTCAACTGCTTTCCAGAAACGTTCAATTCTTTGGTTCGACTCGAGTCACGGGAATCACTCCACATCGGATAACAGCCAATACATCCAATGGAGAAGTATCAGTTGGTGCGAAATGGATAGTCAGGGCAACAGAGGGTTTTACGGCTCGAATGAAGCAATACAGGCGAGACGTCGCGCCGTTGTATTCGTACATGATTGCGACAGAGCCATTATCAGACACTCAATGGAACGAAATCGGTTGGACCAACAGAGAAACAGTCTCAGACGGGCGCAATTTGGTCATCTATGTGCAGAGAACAGCCGACGGTCGTATTGCATTCGGAGGTCGCGGTGCTCCCTACAAGTTTGCAAGTCAGATCGGCTCTAGTTATGACAGGAATCCAAAGATCCATTCGTTGATTGAGAACTCAATGCGCGAGATGTTTCCTTCAGTTGCTGATGTGGCTGTAACCCACAAATGGGGTGGCGCACTCGGGGTTCATCGTGATTGGTTTGCATCGGCAAATGTTGATCACAAGCAACACCTAGCAACCCTAGGCGGGTATGTAGGCGACGGCGTCGCATTCAGTTATGTGGCTGCAAAACAAGTTGCAGTCTCCATAGCTGGCGCACGCACCGACCATCGCCCACTCCCAATCGTTAATCACACATCGCCGCAATGGGAACCTGAACCACTTCGCTACGTTGGAATCAACTCGATCTTGCGATTAACAGAACGTGCAGACGAGACCGAGAAAAGACTCGGGCGCACGAATCGTTTTATCTATTGGTTGTTGGGGAAACTGATCCCTTAACGATGCAGTTTTTCGTCAGCTTGTTGCACTCGTAGTCGAACAGTGAACGCAGAGTCCCCAGACAGAATGCCTGAACGACCAAACAAACGTCCGTTCTCCCAGTTAGAAAGGCCCAGTTCAGGACGTAGTAGCGAGAATTGACCGTCTACCCAACGCGTGAAACCATCTCCAAAGAATGGCGCATTAGTGCCTGCCCACACTCGTTGTTGCTCTGCATCATCTCCGGATATCACACTGACAATGAATTGTGGGCTGTACTCATTAAACAGTTCGATCGCCTCGTCTATGTTTTCCACCAAGACAATTGCAAATTCGGGGTTCTCTTCCCATTCATACTCAGTTCCTAAAGATTCAACACTTGCAATACTGAACTGTGGTTCGTTTGTCTCCCCCTCAGGTCGTCGCACAGCAATGTGAGAATCATTAGCCAAAAACGCTTCGGCGCCCTGAATGGCATGGATGCGTGGACGAGTGCCGCGAGCGGCAGCTGCATTCTCAGCTGCCTGCAAGATTATCGGAATGTGGACGGACGCATGATGGCGAATCACGGCTACTACGTTCAATGTATTGCACACTTTTCTGTCGAGACTGTGAAGCACGCACGATTCCAAGCGTTCAAGGTTTGCTTGTTCACCCACGACCATCCATGCTCCTCCTGTTCCGTGAAGGCTGACTGGAATTCCGGATTGTTGAGCAATTGAGCCCAATTCTGATACCGCTGCACCAGAACCTCGCGCCACTGCAAGTCCAAGTCGTGAATCTGAGAACAAACACCAGCCGGCAGCATGTTCGGGCGAATTCAGTAGAACAACTGCATCAGGAGGAAGCCCCGCTGCAATGAGAGAAGGGCGAATAATGACATCCATCATCGCATTTGCAGTTCCAAGTGCATCGCTACCGATTCGAAACACGACTGCATTTCCACCTTTCAACACTCCTGTTGCATCAGCAAATACGTTCGGCCGGCCTTCGAAAACAAACCCCAACACTCCGAGCGCAGCAGAACGTTGTTCAACTGTCCAACCGTCGTGTTCTGTACGTGACACCAAAGAATCACGAGACATCGGAGCATCACGCCACATCAATAGAGCAGCGATCATGTCGCGCCTCATGTTTTCAGACAACACAAGACGAGTGACAGAACGGCCTCTACCTCGTGCCGATTCTTCGTCTCGCCGATTCGCTTCCTGCACCGTGGCAAACCGAGAGTTGTCTTGAAGGGCTTCAGCAGCCAATTCAAAGAACTTGTTGATTGCAGAATCGGACACGTCTGACAACAAGGTGAAAGCCCCGGCTGCTGCCGAGACGGCGTCGTCAACCAGAGACACAACATCCTTCGGCAAGCGGCGCAATTGACCACTGTGCGATAGGGCCAGAACCTGGTCCCCCGACTCGAGGGATTCAGCGAATTCTTGTGTGATGACGGTTCTGTGTCGCCCAATGGCAACCAGATCTCCGGCTCGAAGTAGTTCGTCACTTGTCATTGTTCTATTCTGCTGTGTGTGAGTACTCAAGATGTCAATCCGTTCTATTTTCGTCAACTTCTCAGTGGACGAGATTTCGGCACCCAAAACCCAATTGCACACCAGATGGTCAATTTTGCCTATTTGGTTGGCGACGCCAATACAAAAGAGTGCCTTCTTGTTGACCCGGCGTACGCCGTAGATGACCTACTAGACATAGCCGAAGCTGACGGCATGAAAGTCACAGGTGTACTCGCTAGCCATTATCACCCCGATCATGTGGGTGGTTCGATGATGGGTCACACCATTGAGGGTGTTGCAGCACTCTTGGAACGCGTGAATGTTCCTATTCACGTCAATCGCCATGAAGCACCATGGGTTCTGAAGACAACAGGAATCTCAGATAAAGATTTAGTGGTTCACGAGGCGGGCGACATCGTGACAGTCGGGAATGTTGAGATCACGTGTGTTCATACGCCGGGGCATACTCCTGGCAGTCAGTGTTTTCTTACAAATGGATGTCTGATATCTGGCGACACTCTTTTCCTTGACGGCTGTGGCCGAACAGATCTTCCCGGTTCAAATGTGTCTGATATGTACGACAGTTTGACTCTTCTTGCTGGCTTACCTAACGACACAGTTGTATTGCCAGGGCATCAGTATTCGGCACCACCTGCCGCGCGACTGTCAGACGTGAAAGAAAACAACTATGTCTTCAAGCCACGCACACGTGAACAATGGATGATGATGTTTGGCCACGATTAATTCGTGAAAGCCGACACAACCACACTGATTGCTGACAAGAACAAAAGAGAGATAACAAGATTGTTGAATCGCTCTTGGGTAATGACTCGTCTCACTGCATAACCAATCGCTATTGCGACACCTAACGCTGGTACTGCGACTGCAACGCCTGCCAAATTAGTGGTATTCACTTTTCCGGCAGATACAAACAGTGCAAGAGCCCCGATGTTCACTACGGCAAACACAGTATTGATAGTGGCTCGAAAAGTTGTAGGTGCCAACTGACGGGCTTGCATCAGGAAGACTAATGGTGGGCCATTGGTTGAAGTAGACGTCGACAAGAAGCCGCTGACAATGCCGAATACCCAATCAAGATGATGGGAATCATCTCGTAAACGAAACCCACGTAATAGAAGTACTGCGGCAGAGATCACGACTACGCCGAGGACCAAACGAAGGCCGGTCTCGGAAACAAAGACGAAAGCCATAAGCCCAAATGGCATACCCGCATAGGAAGCCAGAATCAGTCTCTTCGCTATCGACGCGTCCACATGCTTTCGGTCGATGACCGCTTGGGAAGTTGTAGAGATTGCACCAATAATCGTTGCAACAACCACCGCATCTCGAGGACTGACAACCAATGTCATCAGGGGCACGGCCAACAGCGAAAACCCGAACCCGGAAAGAGTCTGAGCGAACGAGGCAAACGCTATGCACCCGGCTATCCACGCCAATTCCCCACCACTCATCGGTGCAACCCTAGGCTTGCGGGAGTCCGTCCAGCCGTTTATTCGCCGTCGAGAGTCCTGCAACCCCAATCATTCAGGCATTTGGCCTTTACATTTCGTACACTTTGGGTGTGCCTTCCTCCTCAACTCCCGTGTTGCCCCAAATCAATGGGGAACGCTTGATGCAAAAAATCATGGATCTTGCAAGCATCGGCGCAATTGACGGTGGCGGTTGTGCGCGCCTGGCACTTACAGATGAAGATGCTGCAGGCCGAGATCTCGTTGTTGGCTGGATGCACGATTTAGGTCTCACCGTCACTACGGACGTCATTGGAAACGTGATTGGCACTTGGGACGTGGGTGACGGCTTGCCGGTGATGACCGGGTCCCACATTGACACGGTTCGAACAGGCGGAAAGTACGACGGCAACCTCGGAGTACTCGCTGGTCTAGAAGTGATTCAAACTCTTCAAGAAGCATCTGTAACTCCACCACGTCCTATCAGTGTTGGAATTTTCACAAACGAAGAAGGATCGCGCTTTGCACCAGACATGCTTGGCTCTCTTGTATACGTAGGTGGCCTGTCAATAGAAGACGCTCTTGACATTGTTGGCATTGATGGGGCACGAGTCGGAGATGAGTTAGAACGAATTGGTTACAACGGCGCAACTCCATGTCCAGGCTTTGCGCCACACGCTTTTGTTGAACTTCACATTGAACAGGGTCCTGTCTTGGAGAGAACTGATGTAACCATCGGAGCCGTAACAGGCGTGCAAGGAATCAGTTGGCAAGAAGTAACCATCACGGGCCAGTCCAATCATGCAGGAACAACCCCAATGAGCATGCGTAAAGACCCAAGCTATGTGGCTTCAAAGATCGCGGTGTTTCTTCGCGAATTGGCTGATCGTTACAAAGGCGACCAAGTGTGCACAGTTGGAAAGATAGATCTTTTCCCAAACTTGATAAATGTAATTCCGGCAAAGGCAGTGTTAACGCTCGATGTTCGCAACACGGACGAAGAGACCCTTTCCAAAGCCGAGAGGGAAATTTCAGATTTCATTCTGTCGCTGTCACGAAGCGAGGGCGTAGAGATTTCGACTCGATCGCTAGCTCGTTTTGAACCAGTGATATTTAACCCCGAGGTAATCGACATCGTTGAAAAAGTCGCGATGTCAAAGACTCCGTCAGTGTGTCGCATGCCAAGTGGCGCAGGACACGACGCTCAAATGCTTGCGCGTGTGTGTCCGTCCGCGATGATTTTCGTACCGAGCGTGGAAGGCATCAGCCATAATCCTGCTGAATTTACAGACCCTGAAGATTTAGTCATGGGCACAAATATCTTGCTTCAGGTACTCATCGAACTCTCGAATATTGAGGAATTTGCATCATGACTCGAATCATTACGATCGGCGCTGCTCAGCTGGGCCCAATACAAAAAGACCACACTCGTCAACAAGTTGTTGCACGCCTGATTGACCTTCTTCGTAAGGCCCACTCAGCAGGCTGTGATGTGGTTGTTTTCCCGGAACTCGCACTCACGACGTTTTTCCCTCGATGGTTCGTAGACAACATCTCAGAGACTGACCACTATTACGAAACCGAGATGCCTTCTCCAATCACTGCACCTCTTTTTGAAGAGGCAAAGAAACTGGGCATCGGCTTCTGTCTCGGATACGCAGAGTTGACATCAAAAGGCGAACGTTTCAATACACAGATCCTTGTAGAGAAGGACGGATCCATTGTTGCAAAGTACCGCAAAGTTCATATACCCGGTCACGAGGAAAACGAACCAGATAGAGCCTTTCAACATGCTGAGCGTTATTACTTCACACCGTCTAATGAAGGTTTTGGTGTGTGGAATGCATTCGGCGCACGTGTCGGAATGATGATCTGCAACGACAGGCGCTGGCCTGAGTCGTACCGAGTAATGGGCCTCCAAGGAGTTGAGTTAATACTGTGCGGATACAACACGCCAATTCATTACATCCCTGATCCAAGCCAAGACATATTGCAAGGATTTCACAATGCGCTCGTGATGCAATCTGGTGCGTACCAAAACGGAACATGGGTCGTCGGTGTAGCAAAGGCAGGAGTCGAAGAAGGTGTTGATTCGCTCGGACAGAGCATGATTGTTGCGCCATCAGGTCAGATTGTTGCTCAAGCACTTACGACTGATGACGAACTTCTTGTTGCGCATTGCGACATGGACTGGTGCCAGAAATACACCAAGACCCTTTTCGATTTTGACCGTTATCGCAGGCCCGAGGTTTATACACGCATCACCGCACAACGCGGAGTGGAACTGGATTAACAATGTCCTTTCAGACCCAGGGACTCGTCTGCGCGCACCATCATTTGTATTCATCTTTGGCTAGAGGCATGCCTGCACCCGAGGTAACACCACACTCATTTCTGTCAATTCTTGAGAATGTCTGGTGGAAACTGGACGTGGCTCTTGACCTAGATACCTTGTACTGGTCTGCTGCCCTTGGAGCAGCAGAAGCTCTTTGTAACGGCACCACTGCAATTATCGATCATCATGAATCTCCGATGGCGATTGACGGCAGTCTTGACGTTATTGCTGACGCATGCTCAATGGTGGGCGTTAAAGCGAACTTGTCATACGGCGTCACCGATAGATGGGATCACTCAACTATCCGATCAAAAGTCAGTCCGCTGTCCCCAATGACTGACGGAGCAAAGCGCGGCCTGCGCGAGAATGAACGGTTTCTTCGTGCAGGAGGCAGAGGAATGGTCGGAGTGCATGCATCGTTTACATGTACAGACGAAACGCTCGACGGCGCTGCATCATTGGCTGACTCGATGAAGACTGGTGTACATATTCATGTTGCTGAAGGTCTCGACGATAAAGATTCTGGAGCACGCCTTCAAAACCTTGCAAAAGACAATTGGTTACTAGTTCACGCTGTTCACCTCGATCGGCCCCTCCCCGGCACCATTGTTCACAATCCACGCTCAAACATGAACAATTCAGTGGGCTATGCCAATCCTGTTCGCTTTTCAAATGACATTGCTTTAGGTACAGACGGGATCGGCGCCGACATGTTGGAAGAAGCGCGTCTTGCATATGTGCGTCTTCGCGAATCTGACGTAACACAGACACCAGAGACCGTATGGCAGTGGTTGCGAAACGCAGAGAAGTTCTTCCCGGAAATAGGTAAAGACTCCGTTACATGGTCGTATGACAACGTTGACAGTCCGTGGCATGCCGCGTTTACACCGGGTATCAGATGTGTTGAGGTTCGAGTCGATGGAAATCTAGTAGTTGACAACGGCAAACCGACCCACTTCGACATGAATGAAATAAGAAGTAAAGCATTTGAAGCAGCTACAAAACTCCATAAGAAACTTGCCTTGAGGTAAACATGCCGGTATTCATTCCATCATCCTTGACAGAAGCAACTCAGCTTTTATCAAAGAACCCTGACGCGCATCTTCTTACTGGTGGCACCGACATGATGGTTGAAGTCAACTTCAACCACAGACACCCCGACACCGTTATCGCACTTCGAAATATTCCAGAGTTTCAACGTTGGAACATTGACACCGCCTCCGGCCTCGTTCACATCGGCTCATCTGTGCCCTACGCAACAATGGAACACGGTGAACTTGCAAAGACGCTACCTGCGCTAGCTGAAGCCGCGCGAACAGTTGGGTCACCACAAATTCGGGCAGCTGGGTCTATCGGTGGCAATCTCGGAACGTGTTCACCAGCTGGTGATTCACTTCCCGTTCTGGCCGCTCTAGATGCCGTCGTGCATTTACAGTCTGAGACTTCACGTCGTTCCGTTTCTTTTGCAGAGTTCATGGTGGGCCCAAAGAGAAACTCTCGTTTTCCTAACGAGATCATCACGGGCGTCTCAATCCCCATCACGAACGGTTGGCAGGGTTACGCAAAAGTTGGAGTGCGCAATGCCATGGTTATCTCTGTTGCCTCAGTGTGTCTGGCAATTCATGACAACAA
>CAIZMV010000046.1 GCA_903934195.1 uncultured Acidimicrobiaceae bacterium
ACAGGTGGTTCAAGTGGCGGTTCAGCAGCAAGTGTGGCTGCACACATTGTGGCGGTGGGGCACGCTAACGATGGTGGTGGTTCTATTCGCGTGCCTGCAAGTGAATGCGGACTTGTGGGGCTTAAACCATCACGCGGTCGAGTAAGTAAAGGGCCAGATCTAGGTGAAACATGGATGGGAGCGACCATTGATGGTTGTGTGACTCGCACTGTGCGCGACACCGCTGCTGTTCTTGATGTGATTTGCGGATACGAATCTGGCGACCCCTACATGGCGCCACCGTTCGCACGGCCATTGTCTCAGGAAGTTGGCGTCAACCCTGGTCGGTTACGCATTGGCATTCTTGATCATCCGTTGTTTGGATTTCAGTTAGATGACGCAGAGTCACGCGCATCAGTTGCGCGTGTTGCAGATCAATTGACGGCATTAGGTCATGATGTGTCTGTTGCATGGCCTGAACATTTGAACGATGAATCATGTGCAGGAAAATTCACGGCAATTGTTGCGGCGTGGACACACAGAGACGTTTCAACATTCGAATCAATTCTTGGTCGCACAATTGGTGAAGGTGATTTAGAACCAGACAACATTCGTATGCGCGAAATGGGCCGAGCAGTAACTGCAGAAATGTATTTGGCAAACATGGAATGGCTACATGCATGGTGCAGGCGAGTGGTGCAATGGTGGGAACCAACTGATGGTTCAAAAGGTTTTGATGTTCTCGTTACGCCAACACTTGCTGGCCCACCGCCACGCATTGGTCATCTCAGTGGTGAACACGGCGGACGTAATTTGCGCGAGATCATGGCCTATACGTCGCAGTTCAATTTGACGGGCCAACCAGCAATCAGTCTTCCGTTGCATTGGTCATCGACTGGTCTTCCCATGGGCGTTCACTTTGTCGGTGCGCCCTTTCGAGAAGATGTGCTGGTGCGGCTTGCTTCACAATTGGAAACTGCGATGCCATGGCGTGACAAGGTTGCTCCTCTGGTGGCGAATCCCTAGTAGTTCGGTAGGGTTTGCGTATGGCCGTGACCGTTCGAATCCCCACCAATATGCGCCCCATCTCAGGCGGCGCATCCACCGTTTCTGTCGAAGGAGCCACCTTGCGCGATGTGCTTGTGGCACTCAATGCAGCTCATGCCGGTTTTAATGACCGTCTTTTTGATGCAACTGGGGATCTGCACAAGTTCGTCAATGTCTTCGTTTCTGACGACGATGTCCGCTATTTGCAAGGGTTAGACACCCCAGTAGCCCCCGGAGACACTGTCTCCATCATCCCTGCCGTCGCCGGCGGCCAGTAAATCTCAGGCACTGCCTCCTCGGTGAGGGGTAGTGCCGTTAGCAGTCTCAACGGTAGAGTGCTAGTCGTCTGTTCCAGTGTGAAAACACCCCCCGAACAGCCTCATCCCCATACCTACGGAGGAAAATCCCATGGCAAAGCTCATTGCATTTGATGAAGAAGCACGGCGCGGTCTTGAAGCCGGCATGAACAAGTTGGCTGACGCCGTTCGCGTCACGCTCGGACCTAAGGGTCGCAACGTTGTCCTTGCCAAGCAGTGGGGCGCACCAACAATCACTAACGACGGAGTTTCCATCGCAAAAGAAATCGACCTTGAAGATCCATACGAGCGCATTGGTGCTGAGTTGGTCAAGGAAGTTGCAAAGAAGACCGACGATGTTGCCGGTGACGGAACAACAACAGCAACAGTTCTTGCATGGACCATGGTCCGCGAAGGATTGCGCAACGTTGCTGCTGGTGCAAACCCGATGTCATTGAAGAAGGGCATCGAAGCCGCAACTGCTGCTGCAATTGAAAGCATTCGTGCACTTGCAAAAGAAGTTGACTCGAAAGAGCAGATCGCACAGGTTGCTTCAATCTCAGCTGCTGACCCAGAAATTGGTCGCATGATTTCAGAAGCAATCGACAAGGTTGGAAAAGACGGAGTTATCACCGTTGAAGAAAGCCAAACATTCGGAATGGAAATGGACCTTGTAGAAGGAATGCGTTTCGATAAGGGCTACATCTCGCCGTACTTCGTCACCGATACAGACCGCATGGAAGCATCACTCGACGATGCATACATCCTTTTGGTGTCAAGCAAGATCACAAATGTTCGTGACATGTTGCCTGTACTTGAAAAAGTTATGCAGAGTGGTCGCCCATTGGTCATCATTGCTGAAGACATCGAAGGTGAAGCACTTGCAACTTTGGTTGTTAACAAGATTCGCGGAACTTTCAAGAGCGTTGCTGTCAAGGCTCCTGGTTTCGGTGACCG